>CAZCPP010000068.1:0-15620 GCA_964500655.1 uncultured Anaerolineaceae bacterium
ATTAAATTGCATAGCCTCTATCCAACAATTGATGTTTGCTAAGCTACTAGGCTCTTGATATCCTTTACAAGGCCCCATGCAAAGGCCAAAACCATCAACAGAAACAAGAGGAAAAGAATGCCGATGCCTACCCAGAAAAAGCCTTTTGCGTAGAATGACCCCAAAAAGATGATCAGTCCGGCTTCACCATGGAAGACCGGCATGGCAATCTTTTTGAGCGTATCCATCCCGCCAAAGCTGCTAATGGCTATGGCTAAAAAGCTAATGGTTGCGAAAAAAAAATAAAGCGGATTTGGAAATCTTCCCAAATCCGCTTTGGGTAGAGAGAATGGTTGGGTTCAGTACCCAAGCACACGTCCACGTTTGTGCAGTTTGACTGATGGTAGGAGGAAGAGGATGCCAGAGAGAAAGATGATTACGAGGTCGAGCCACAGGTTGAGTTCTCCCATCCCCAAAACGGCATGATTCATCAGGTCTTGCGCATAGGTCAATGGGGAGAGATAGGAGAATCCGCGTGCCACGGTGGACATATCCGAGAGAGGAATGAAAACACCGCTGACGAAGAGCAGCACCCAGCGAATGAGAGTGCTGGGCATCTGCACGTCACCGGGGTTATGCGTGGGGATGGAGCCGAAGATTAGTCCCATTGTCGAGAAGGTGAATGCGCCAAGGATAATACCAGTGATCATGAGCGCGGGCTGGGCGACGGAGGCATCCAGGAAAAGGATGCCAAAGACTGCTGCGACGGAGGCGACCATGATGGCGAAAAACGCGCCAACAGCGATTTTGCCCAGGAGCAGGGTCAGCAGTGACATGGGGGCCGCGAGGAGACGGTCGTAAGTCCCCATGCGTCGTTCTGTGGGGATGATGAAGGGCCCTGCGGCGGCGGCGGTGAAGAAAATGGTGAGCGCGAGCAAACGAGACATGCCTTCTCCCGCGGCCATTTCGCGGCGCACGGAAAAGGAGAAGAACATGAAGAAGGGCATCATGAAGCCAAACATAATCATGCCCGGGCGCAGGTAATAGACTTTGATGTCTTTGAGAGTCACTGTCCAGGCTTGGGCGAGTTCGTCTAGAGTGCGTGTCCAGAAGTTTTTCATTTTTTGCCTCCTTTGCGGCGCATTCCCGCTTTTTGTGGGGCGGTTTTTTCTTCAACGGTGCCAATTTGTTGACCCGTAATCTGCAAGAAAACATCTTCGAGACTGGGAGCTAAGGTGTTGAGGCTGACGATGTCGAGATTTTCTTTTTCAGCGAACTTCATCAGGTGAGGAAGTAAGGCAGGCGGAGAATCGTTGTAGAGCCGCCACTTATCGCCAACCTTTACTACCGTGCTGACTTCTGGCAGGGCAGTGAGCTTTTCTTCCAGCCCTGCGGGGGATTGCGTGAAGGCGATCTCCGCAGATTGCACTTGTTGGAAGGTCTGCTTGAGTTTTTCGGGCGTATCAATGGCAGCAATTTTGCCATGATTGACAATGGCGACTCGGTCACAGAGCTGATTGGCTTCTTCGATCTGATGCGTGGTTAAGAAGACGGTTGTTCCCTCTGCACTGAGTTGACGGATGAGGGTTTGGATGGCGCGCGCACTTTGTGCATCCAGGCCGGGAGTCGGCTCGTCGAGGAAGAGCAAAGCCGGTTTGTGGATGATCGCCATCGCGATACTCAGTCTGCGTCTCATTCCCTTGGAGAAATTCTCGGCTTTGACATCTTTTTTCTTCCACAACCCGAAGGTTTTGAGCAATTCTTCGGCGCGCGCGCTGCGATCTGCTTTGGATATGCGATAGAGCCGTCCGGTGAACATCAGGTTGTCCCAGGCTGTCAGTTCGGTATATACGTTGGATTCTTCGGGGACCAAGCCAATCTGGCGTTTGGCGGGATAGGCATCGTGGGCGAGATCATGTCCCAGGATGCGGATCTGCCCCTCGCTAGGAGTCAGCAAAGAGGCCAGCATCCGCTGCGTGGTTGTCTTTCCCGCTCCGTTGGGACCGAGAAATCCGAAGATTTCTCCTTTTTTCACGGTGAAGTTAATCTGATCCACCGCCAGGAATTTGCCGTAATATTTTGTTAAGTTTTTTACTTCGATTGCATTGGTCATAATGGATTCTATCTCCAATCATTCCTTGATATTAATGATTTCAATTGTTTTTTTTCAGCAGAAAGTTGTTGAGTGTATCACAGGATACATTATTCCTGAATTCGCTGAATTCATCCCAACCTTTTAAATTTTTACCCGTAATTCTTGAACATTCAAAATACTCGAACTCTTTGATGAAATTCTTGACTAGAATTTTTGCCATGCTGAAAAACTCAGAATCCATCACTTTGTAGATATTTTTCAATTTGTCAGGTTCTGTGTTTTTTGGATCCAGAGCATACTTGAGACCCAGTGACATGAGTGCCCCTGAGAGCGCACCACATCCGCCGCCGGATAATCCCGTGCCGCCATCTAAAGCGACAGATATACCGCTCCAGTTCTTTGTTACCAATCCCAGTTTTTTGCCTGATCTCCCTGAGTATTTTTTGAGCGCAATGCTCGGCGGTTTTAGCCGTTTCTTTTTCTGTGTTTGGTTCATGCTCAGTCAATTCATTTTTAATTTTCTCCGCAGAATCATATTTTTCTACAAAATATTCCATGCTTTCGCCAGCCCGAGCGACACATCCTTTGGCTTTTTGTGGATTGAGCAGCCCAAGCACAGTAATTCGTTGATAATTAAGTTCTGCTCTTTCACGACATAGCGATGTGCTAAAACGATTTTCAAACCAAGAGACATCCGCTCTGATCTCGTCTAAGAGTTGAATTTCATCTTCAAGCGTCCACTGCCCTGACAACTCCCTTATCCCTAATCATGGCGGAACTAACTGCCCCGCCAATCACAACGCCACAGGTTGAACGATTATTTAAGATACCGCCAGCAAGACCGGTTGATGCCATAATCAGGTCGTCATTGTGCATCTTTTGCATGACTTGCAATGGAATCAGTTGTGATTTCGCACAGTTAAAGGTGGTAAACAGAAGCTTTTTCGATTGTTTGCTGTAAGCGCCGGGTTTCAAAATGTCTCTTTTTTGCATAGAGTTCAACTCGTTTTTGAGTGGGTGTATTTTTTAATAAAACGGCACCAACATATTATAAGTGATCCCGGTACATTGCCTTCTTTTAAAAAGCCATCTGGAGATATAAATGCTCATTATTTCTTTTGATATGTTGATATAGTCACACCATTAAATGCCGTTCTGTTATCTTTGACAAGATCAAACTTATCTGTATTTACCAAACTTTCTAAGCCGTCATTTTCTATATATCCTTTGAAATTACGATAATGTTCTCCGCCTGCTATTCGTTCAATAAAATCTATGCCTATTCTGCCAAATTTTGTTGTTTTTTCATCAAAAGCATAGTAACGATAAGAATAACTCCGTCTTCCTTGACAAGTCTATGCGCCTCTTTCACCAACTTTTCTTGAGTTTTTCTATCTTTTTCGTGAATAGCGAAACTGATAATGACAATATCAAATACTGCATCATCAAAATTAGTTTTTGTAGCATCCTTATTATAAATTTTTATCGGATGCCCGCCCTTTTGGGCTACCTTCAACATTGCTTTTGAAATATCAAGACAATGAAGATTTTCGAACCCGTTTTTTGATAACAATTTAAGTTGATTTCCCGTACCGCAACACAGATCTAAAATTGATTTATCTTTATATTGCAACAGTTCCTTCATCACTGCTAACCTTATGGGATTAAGAGCTAAGTAAAGAACAGGATCATAAATAGTTGCTGAGAAACCATAGTTTTCTTTCATAGTCAAATTCTCCATCGTTTGGTGAAAAAAAGATTTCCGTCGCCCAGCGTTACACAACTGGTATCCCAGATGAGAGTGCGGCTGTAAACCCGCTGAGTAATAGAATTGCAATACCCAGCACATTATTGACCAAGAGCAAACCGGCCTTTAGCTTTTCCTGGGATGGTGTAGATACTCCCTTTTTACGTCCCAGCACCAGGTTTCGGTATAGGGCGATAGCGATCATTGCTACAACTAGAATGTGCTTGATCGCCAAAACGGTTGAATAGGCGTTACCGAAGCTGAGCAGTCCTTCAAAAGATGGGGAACGATTGGCTTGCAACAAGCCGGTCAACACTAATCCGATCACGCTCACATAAACCCACACACTGTGGCGTTTCTGGATGGCATCCATCAGTTTTTTTGTCTGCGGCCCTTTTTCCCAGGGACTTCTTAACGGAAGGCAAGACAGTTAATCCTAATGTGATCAGACCGCCGATCCAGACCGCGGTGAACAGGTCGTGCAGGAATGTTATCAAAGCGAAAACGATTGTTTTTTCAGGCACGTTGTTCTCCTTTTTGATTGATTAATTTCTTGTCCGCTAATTTATGCGAATCTTCGATAAGTAATTTTCATTCATGTAGACGTGTACCCGAAAGGGTATTATGTGAATTCGCGGATTCACTAAATTGAGCCGTCTCAGTTCAGGCGCGGTATTATAAACGGTGTCCGCTGCTTGTATTTTAGGTATTCCGATCCAAAGTACTCCTCTAGCCTTTTTTCTTCGATCATCTTGAGATACACCACGGACAAAGTAGCAAAGAGTATCGTCAATCCGACAGCAGAGAGTGAACCCATCCAGATACTGAGGCCAACGTAAAAAAGATCGGCGCCCAAAGTCATTGGGTTGCGACAGTAAGCATACGGTCCTTGCACGATTAGTTTTTGGGTCGCAAAAACCGGGATTCCCTCGCCCAGCGCGAATTGAGCTTGCACGAACCACATAGCAAACAGCCATCCGGGAACGATGAATAGCAAGCCGACGAAAAGATTCACCGGCCCGCAGGTAAAACGAGGTAACTGCAACTGTTGATCGAGAGCGGACGCGATCGCGGCGAGAGAGAGCGGGGCCACGATCATGAACACTATGCTCTCGGCAACGATTGCAACGGCTCGTTGTTTAACACCGTACTGGCGTTCAACTCGTTTCTGTGATCTGTTCATATCTATCCGTTGACCAACCGAAAGTACTCCATCCCCAGGAACATACGCTGCTGCTCTTCCGGCGCCTCCAAAATAGGCGAACTGCCCATCTGGCTGTGGTGGCAACGGATAGCAGCCATTTTGGTATCCCACAGCGCCGATACGTCTACCGTGAACGTCACCGCATCATCGGGTACGGTGTGCAGGTGAACCATTTTCAGGGCCTCGGCCAGGCTGTGAGGGATAACGATGTGATACAGCGCGTCGGCCGTGTGGGGAAGCAATCCCTTCGCCTGATGTTCGGGATAGGCCTTGGGGTTGGCTGCCTGTTGGAAGGCTTTTTCTGCCCAATAGCTGACAGCGACATGATCGGGGTGACCGGAGACGCCGCTGTGGGGCCAGGTCAGTAATGCTTGCGGACGCAGCTCCCGGATGGCGTGTACCACCTGTCCGACAGCTTGCTCCTCGTTTACCTGGGGGAGCGTTCCGTCCTGGTAATCCAGGAAGCGGGGCTGCTCGATACCCAGAGTGCGGCAGGCGCATTCCAATTCGGCTTGACGAACTTCCCCGGCCTCATCTTGATGTAATTTGGGAATACCCCACTCGCCGCGCGTGGCGCACAAAACCCAAACCTGCGCGCCCTGCTGACCTAGAAGGGCCAGCGTTCCCCCGGTTCGGTATGATTCGTCGTCGGGGTGGGCAAAGATAGCCAACAAATTTTGGATTTCATTCATGGTGAATCTAATTGGGTGAGCGTTTATCTTGTCGCGCCTGGACAAGCATCAGGGCTAAAATAATGACCCAAGCAATCATTCTAACGGTCATGGCTTTTATGCTATCTGGGGCAACAACGTCTTGGTAGGCAGTTTGCAAAATTAGCATGATGGTAGTGTGACTAGCAAAGGTAGTGATAGCGGCTGGCATGGCAAATTTGCTGCCTTTCCAAATGACGACGGCGGTGAAGCCGGCAGATATCAGCCCCAGGATGAAGTTGTAAATTGGTAGCCAATCGATCACGTAATAGTCCACGGGCTGGCCGAGCAGAACTTGACCGCCCGCGAATATAGCCATAGCGCCGATGATGGCGGTGAGGATTGAAGCGATTTTTGTTAATTTGGTATTCATTTTCTATCTCTCCTAAAAAGCAGAAGCCTGGGAATAAGTAAGGGTGTTGCCTTTTTGTATTCCAGATAATCAATCCCATATCTTTTCTCGAGCTCCTTTTCTTCGATCAACTTAATATAGAACAGAATGATCGAAGAAAAGATGGCTACCATCACCAGTGAACTGATTGAACCGATGGCGATGCTGATGCCAAAAAAGAAGCTGATCAGGCCAAAATAGAGCGGATTGCGACAATATGAATATGGCTTTTCAATTACAAGCTTTTGCGTAGCTTTCAAAGGCATGGGCGTGCCTTTGCCGATTTCTCTTTGCGCCCTGGTGGATGACATAAGAAAAAATGCACCCAAGGCTATCAAAGCCCCGCCAAGAATTGATCTGGGAACTAGGCTGAGAAAAGTTGGTAGGTGCAGCCATGGATCGAGTACGAAGCTGGATATGATGAAAAGCAAAGCGGGAAAGAAGAAAAAGAAGACCAAGGGGGGAAGTGCCTTCGCCACGAATCGATTTTGTTGGGAAGGCGGATTCTTCGATACTTCTACGAGTTTATCGACAAGTTTCATGATTTGCTCTTCTGGCTATTATTGTCCTTGCACAACGGTTTCTTGTTTTATTTGCTTGCGTTTGTTTCGTTTTCGTTTTGCGATATAGGGAATAAGGTAAAGATATGAACCGCTAATCGCCAGCAGCAACATCAGGATTGACTGAAATTGCTCGATCTGAGGGGGCAAGTGTTCGGCGCCATCGCCAGTAAATTTGGCGATCACAGCCAATGGAATGATAATCAGTGTTGGGAGCGCAATCCAGCGGTGGAAAATGCGCGTCCATTTGTTAAAGAATTTAGACATTATTTCTCCTTATGATTCGTTTTCAGCTGCATTGAGAGCTTGCTCAAGCAGGTTTACTAGTAGTTCTCTTTCTTCGGGTGTTAGCCCATTTAAGAGTATTTCAAATTTTTTACGATGAAAATTGTGCGCGCGCAAATGGATTTCCTTGCCTTTTTGGGTGAGAAAAAGCTGCACCGCGCGACCATCTTCGGGGTTGGGCTTGCGAGCGATTAATCCGCTTTTCTCTAGCTGACGCACGCTAATGCTCACCGTCGGCGTTGAGAGTTTCATGGCTTCTGCTATCTCCTGGATGCCGCAATTGGGATTATTGGCTGCACACTCGATCAACGCCAGATGAGATGGGGAGATTGCTGCATCCTCTGGCAGGGGTGTCCCTGGCCCCAGACGGCGCAGGCGGGGTGCCAGTTTCAGAAATCTTTTTGCGGTTTCTTCGAGATTGTTATCCATCGTTTTTCACTTTTGCTAGTTGTTGTTATTTCCATTTACGGCTTTTTTCAAAATTTCCAAGAACTCATCCAGAGGCATGCGGTGGATGCGTGCGGCGGTCTGAACACTCAGCATTTTTGCCAAGAAAGCGCGCAGCGAATAACGCCCAACACGCTTCACGCCGAAGACCTCCATAACATCCGCAATATCACCGTACTCTGTGAGAATATCGGATACGCGGGTATCTTTCGTGATTTCCATAAGTCGTTCTCCTTTCTAACAAGTAAAAATATATTTAGTTTGATAAACTAAATATATCGCATATCAAAATATCTGTCAAGGGCTACAAAGAAATAACTATGTGGAATTCGGTATGTGTCCCATTTTTTTATTTGGGACGCATGGCCCATAATAAAAAAATCCCCACACCTTTCTATCAGAGTGTGGGGATTTCTAAACAATGAGAAAATTCTACCCTCTGCCCTTACGAAGCATCCTTTAGATGCCGCCGAGAGCGGAGGGTAGAGCAGATTTTACGGATAGGGTTTTAGCATCTCAACGAGGAGATAATCAGAACCGGGCAGATGCTAATGAACTGGTTGCAAGCCGAGGGCAAGCGCGATAACCGTTCAAACCACCAGGGTGGCGACGATAATGACCGGGTACTGGTATTTGCCCACTTTCATACGGATTCCCTCGTCAAATTATTCTTTGTTTTGCCAATCAGTTAGCATCTTTTTGGTGCCGGGCAAGAGCATATAGATCAGCAATCCTGTGCTCATTACCGGTGCAACCAGGAACATGGAAAAACGCCCTTGGATGATAACATCTGTCACACCTACAGGGAAGCCTCCAAACATGGACATGGCCGCTGCAAAGACGCCAACAGGCAAGGTCCAGCTTCTGCCTTTGACCAGTGCAAAGATGAACACAGCCCATACCGCCGCGCCCCACCAGTTTACTGCCTGCGACATGGCATACATCGAGCTGATGAAACCCTTCGCTTCGGTCTGATAGCGAGAAATGGCACCAACACCATCAATGAAGGTCAGCACGTAAGCCAATCCGCTGACGAAAGCAAGTGTGATAATTTTCTTGTCCACGCCACCGATGATAAGCATCCCAAACCATAGAACAAAGGCGATCAAGAATACCCAAATCGTTGGTGCGGGCAATCCAATGCTGGAGGGGGGAATTATCGGGAAGAAACCAGCAAGAAGTTGGATCGTGGCCGCCACTGTGCCCCAGAACCAGGCCCAGTTCGCTTTGTTCAGAAAACCGTACAAGACCCTCACCCACAGGGCCCCGGCAGCCACACCCAGCCAACTGAGCAAAGCGAAAACGATCTGCACAGTAATGGCTTCATCCGATCGTTCCCCAGCTATCTTGCCGTCAATATTGATCTGATAGATACTCGCCATCAAAAACAAAACCAACAAGCCGGTCAAAATTCCGACCACTGCCAGGACAGCCCCTAATTTATTGTTATCTTTCATTGATTACTCCTCTGTATTGAAAAAACTTTCAGTGCCAGCGCATCGTCATCTGCGCAAGTTTCCAGACATTCCAAACAGCGGATGCACTCTGTAGCGCTCAAGTTTTCGGGGATCTCTTGAATGCCCATCGAGCACTCGCTGTCGCAGCGTCCGCAGCTATTGCAAGAACCGAAATCGGTGCTCAGGCGTACGGGCGAGAGTTTATTGAAGATCGCCAGCATCGCGCCCAGCGGGCACAGATATTTGCACCACACGCGTTCCACCAACATGGATGTAATAATAAAAATCAGCAGGACACTCCACATCAGGCCGTTGGTCAGTTTGAAACTGAAGACCGCGCGAGCCGGGCAAAATTGGTGCAAAGGCGGGTAGACGACAAATGCGCTGGACAGGATGACGAGCACCAGGATGAGATACTTGGCATAGGGTAGTAGACGGTCGGCTTGAACGGGTAACCGCATCGGGAACTTGACTTTGGCCTGCTTGCCGCGCATGTGACGTTTCTCTCCCCCTAGGCGTCGGGACAAATGCGCTAGCCCCTCCTGCACTGCTCCCAGCGGACACATCCATCCACAAAAAGCACGGCCCGCAACCAGTGAAACTGCCAACACTCCGCTCATAATGGCGAAGTTGAGCAGATTGGTGGTTTTGAGTGTCAGACTGGTAGCGACATATTTCCACATGGATTCAATCGCGCCAAACGGACAGAAAGCATCGAACGATCCGCCACTACCCGCTTCGCCAGGCATCAGGTGACGAATGCCAATCAGAAATGTGCCGATGACGGCGAACCAAAGCATTCCTTTGCGAAGTTGCATGAGCGTGGATTTCTTTTTGGCTGTGATGTTAGCGGTCATAAGTTGATTGTTTCCCAGGCTTCAACGGTTTGCACCAGAGTCGGAGGGCGGCATCCTTGTACATCCGCTCCAGTAGAACCATGCTGCGGACGGAAGCCGAAGACCATTGCCAGGATCATGCCAATGACGAAGGCTGTAATAATGATTACTGGGTAGTTGTAAGGATCAATTTTCATGGGTGGATTGGTACACAGACGGGCGTGACGCCCCCTTGCCCGGGATGCGTCACGCCTTAAGGAGAATGCGCCTGTATTTACTCAGGCTTCTTCAGCATCGTTATCCAGCAGGTGCTTTTTAAAGAAAGGCACCATGGTGAAGATCAGGACACCAATGGCAAGCAAGGAACCGTACAGATAATCGAGTGTTTTGGTGCGGAAGAACTGGGTAGGGATGTTGATCATCAGAATGGTGATCGTGGGGATGACAGCCATCCACCAGCCTTTGCGTTTGCCCATGGCCAAAAGCGGGATCGACATGAAAAGGAAGATCACGGCGACCCAGTTCACTTCGCCAGCCCAACGGAAAAGCCACCAGGTCCAATCTTCAGGGTAAAAGGGGTAGCCTGGGCGGGTTGCCATTGTGCGTTGGGCGCCAACGCCGATGGTGAATGCGTGTGTGGACAGCATACCGATAAAGGTCAGCGCGCCGAATTGCGTCCACTTGGTGACGGTCTCTCCCTTGCGCAGGAAAATGAAAGCCCAGTAACCGGTCAGGCCGATAAATGCAATGATCATTGGCAGAGGGAAGCCGGGAACCCAGCTAACGTATGGAAGGAACATGAAGAAGCCGCCGATGGAGGGCAGCGCAAAGAGGGTTAAGGCGAGATGATAGCTCCACTCAGTGCCTTTTCTGATTTCCTGCGAGATGACAATCAGTGCCGCACCAGCAGCGAAGATCACCGCTTGCCAAACCGGATAGAAAAAGTCGAAGAGCGGCAGCCCGCTGGAAAAAGCCGGGAAGCCCTTTTCGATATGGGCGTTAAGGTGAAAGAGTACCCGTTCAAGGGATGTCTGCACCATGAAAGGGATGACATAGGCCATAATCAAACCGATCACTATGGCGATGAAAGACATGATATTACGGTTCTTTTGAGAAGTCTCTTGCATTTTATGCCTCCTGAGCATAGGGATAGATGGAAATAATCTTTTTACAAAGAATCACATCGTGAATATTACCTCAATTGTCACTTATAGGCTTTGCTTTAACGCAAATTGTAATAAAAAAGAGACATAGCTCATTTGCTACGTCTCTAAGGATGCTGCTTGTATTGCTTATTTTATTCTGCTTCAAGCAGTCGCTCTTTGAGGACTGGGATCAGTAGTGATATGACGAGTAGCACTCCTAATGTTCCAGCGACGAAGAAGTCAGATGTTTGCATCATTTATTCAGGAACAAGACTAATGCCCAAAGTTTGCCTTCCTCAAGCATCTACCCGAACCGTTTTGCCTCCGATGCCCGGAATCCACAATAGGGTCAGTGTTACCACGGCCATAATGATCCCGATAAAGAATTCTTTTCCCGGGCGGGCGTTAAACAGAATACCGTTACCAACTAGGATAATCATCAGGCCTACCGACGACAGGCGATAACCTAAACGTTTGAATGCAGCCAGGATGGGGATTGCAATGACTACGCTCACGACACCGATCCACACCACGGGGAATCCCATCAGTAAGCCTAGATTCTCGGGGTCAAGCACGTACAATGGTTCAGGTCTCGCCCAAAACATGCGCAGGGAAGAGCCGCCATTTGAGAAACTCCAGGCTGCGGTCACACCTAGCATTAAGAACAGGAAAAACCGCCCGGTTTTTTCACCAGCCGAACCCTGACCCCACAATAATAAAATAAAGTAGGGGATCAAACCAATCAGGGCGACGATCAGGAAATAATATATTTTGCTGCTGGCGAAGAACGCCAATGGTCCCGAAAAGTACGCGCCCGTGATGGATGGAATCACCAACAAACCGATGGCAGCAGGCCGCGCCCAGCTTTCTCCATTATAGAGAGCCTTGGCGACCAGCAACAACGCCAAGCCTGCGGCGACTGTTAACCCGCCCCAAACCGGGAAGAACCCGATCACGATTTTAGGAGCCGATGCGATCAACGGGTTTCCACTGGTTGGGATCTTAACTGCCGCGCCGCGAAGGACAGCATCCATGGCCCTCATGACGATGACGGGAACCAAAGTAAAACAGAGTGCGCCTGCTATTCCGGCAGTGATGGCAAGTTTTACGTCTGGCTTTGATGAATTACTATTCATGAATTTTCTCCTTTCCGAATATTAAACGGTTGTCATGCCTCTAGCATAACGATAAAATGCGTTGGGGTCATTAACTTTTGTTTATTCTTCACAGAATACCCCGTAGCTTGCTGCGCGGGTTCCATGCTTTAGCAAAATCTGTCCCCGTAGGAGCGAAATTCCGTAATACCCTGTCTGCTTGCGGCGGGGCCAGGAATTTTTTCACAAGCTGGAGCGTAACGTAGTTCTCCAAAACAAAAACATGAAGCGCCCCGAATTTATGCTTCGGGGGGAAACAGTTGGCATGTTGAAGATTGGTTACGGTATTATCATTACGAACGACCGCATATCTCCTTGAATATGCGCCCACCCTTGGAGACCCAGGTATGACATTCTAAAGTGTATATTGCGATTATCACAAAAAAAGAGACGTGGCAAATGAGCTACGTCTCTAAGGATGCTGCTTGTATTGCTTATTTTATTCTGCTTCAAGCAGTCGCTCTTTGAGGACTGGGATCAGTAGTGATATGACGAGTAGCACTCCTAATGTTCCAGCGACGAAGAAGTCAGATGTTTGCATCCTTACAAAGTGAGTTGGATAGTTAGCAATGATCACTGTTACGCCAGCGATCAACCCAAGCCACCAGCCGGTGAGCTTATGAGAACGAGAAGCCAGCAAGGGAATGGCAATAATGCACATTACCAGGGCAATGAAATTCAACGGAGCTTCAAATCCGTATATCGTAATCATTGGATCGGTGAACATGGGTTTATCTGGGCGATCTATCAGCCCCTTGATGCCGTGATTGACCATAACAATGAGGTGGCCTGGCACAACGCCTAACATGGTAAAAGTGAAAAAGCGGGCAATTTTCGTAGTCCGATCCCCTTTCTTCAGTAACAAAACTGTCCAGTAAGCGACCAAGCCAATCAGCAGAATGAGCCCAGCAGATGATGGCTTTCCAAATTGGACAATGTATGGCAGCGTGGTAATTACTCCAAACATGGTGGGGAGCGACAGACAGCTAAGAGCGACAGGCCAAGCCCATTTTTCCCCTTTCCAGAGCGGATAGGCAATCAGCATCAGGGCAATGCCTGCCACCACTTCAATGCCGCGCAAAGTGATAAAGGCAATCGGCAGCAAGACCCCGGTCAGCGTGAATTGAGGCTGTGTGGGTATCAGGCTGGCGACCTTTTCCATGATCGCGTCCAACGAGGACTGAATCAAAAAAGGCCCAACAAAGGTTACAAAAAGCCCAACAACTACGGCCAGGATGGCCATGGTCTTACGGGCAGCGGGGGTGAAATTATCATCTTTCATTGTTGATTCTCCTTATTCTGTCAAGTTACAAGCAATTATGGTAATATCGTGCATCACAATCTTTGTGATAAATATATCAAACGCTTTTGATGATGTCATTTCCTAAAGGAAAGTCCCAGAGCGTTGCAAGTAAATTTATGGGAGGGTTAATCAATGGAGCATGTGACTGAAATGTCTACACAGGGTTCCGTGTTGGCGAATCTTAATGAATCAGAACGTACAATGCTACAGAAATTTGCTGTTCAAAGGAAATATGAAAAAGGGGAGTTTGTAGCTCACTATGGGGACGTTTGGCCTTATTTTGCACTCGTGAATTCAGGCATGATAAATGTGGTCAAGCTGTCAGCTGAGGGACGCAGACTTGGAGGGCTTAAATTACGGTCTGGTGATGAATTTTGGAGTCCCTCTTTGTTTGATGGAGAGCCCTTACCTGCCGCGCTTGAAGTGGGGCAGACAGGAATTGTTACAATCTGGCATCGAGACCATGTGTTGCCAATCGTGCAGAAAAATACTGTGATTCTGTGGAAATTATGTTTGTTGCTTATAAAGCGCATGCGTCAGGCGAGTGAATTTGTGGAAGAATTAGCTTTTCAGCCAGTCACTGGTCGTTTGGCGCGTTTGTTGCTGGATCAATTTAAAGAAGGCGATGATCCCCACGTTGCCCGGCAATTCACGTTGGACGAGATGAGCACTATGATAGGAACAACGCCAGTTATGGTTTGTAAAATGCTCTCGCGTTTTGCCGCTGATGGTCTCATCAAGGTCAGCCGGACAGAGTTTGAATTGCTTAACCGATCTAGTCTGAAGAAATTGACTGATCGATGACAAGCTAAGGGAAAATCAAAACACCCAGAGCGCGGCAATACTCTGGGTGTTTGGTGAAATAATCTTTGTTACGATTTAGCCGATCTGTATAGTTTGAAACAGCTACTCATAGACCGTTACAGTGAAGAAACCATCGAGAGTATCTGCCTTCTCCAATACAAACATCGCTCTATCGTTCCAGTATTGGATATAGTCTGCAGCCTCTTCAGGAGTAGCTTCGCCCGCAGCCATTTTCTTGCCCATTGCCTGACGTGCAGGTGTTGGAATAGGTGTGATTACGACAAGATTGAATTTGACTCCCACTTTTGCGCCTGTATCAAGGCGTGTGAAAATCCACTCTCTCATCGGGGGGAGTTGTTTGGTCGGCTCTTCGGAGTAGACCATTTTATTTTGGCGCACAAAGACATCGTCTGTTTTTCCAAATTCTGCGCCAATAAAACCCGTGTGGGGAGAAGCGCCTGTAATAAAGGTAATGACATCGCCAAACACGCCGACGAACCATTCATCTTCAGCGCCAGGGGCTTCTACAGCAATTTGACCCCGCACCGGAACTTCTCCGTCGGGATAAAGCTCTTCGAGGGCTTTGCGGGCAATTGTCCATGCCCCCGTTGTCGCGCCACATGAATGACCAGCTACCTTGACAGCCTCTTCATAATAATAGGGAACTGGAACTTGTGATTGTCCAAAAATACCAAAATATGGATCAATCATCATAATCGGCTCTACTTCAGTTATATAAGCTTGATCCCACGCAAACCCATCTGCTGATTCGGGTGCAGCTTCTTCTACAATTGCATCCGCAGTTGTTGCCAGGGCTTCTTCGTAAACTGTGACGGTGAAGAAACCATCGAGAGTATCTGCATTTTCCAACACGAATTTTGCTCTATCGTTCCAGTATTCGTAATAGTCCGCAGCTTCTTCAGGGGTGGTTTCGCCCGCGGCCATCTTCTTGCCCATTGCCTGACGTTCAGGCGTTGGGATCGGAGTGATTACTGCAAGATTGAATATCACACCCACTTTTGTACCTGTATCAAGACGTGTAAAAACCCACTCCATCTTAGGCGGGAGTGTTCCGGTTGGCTCTTCCGGGTAGACCATTTTGTTTTGGCGGACAAAGACATCGTTCGTTTGCCCAAACTCAGCCCCAATAAAACCTGTTTTAGGAGCGGCTCCAGTAATAAAAGTAATGATTTCGCCAAAGACACCGACAAACCATTCATCTTCTGCGCCGGGGGCTTCTACTTGGATTTGACCGCGTACAGGAATTTCTCCGCCGGGATAAAGCACTTCAAGAGCCTTGCGGGTAATTGTCCATGCTCCAGTCGTCGCACCACATGAGTGACCAGCTAGCTTGACGGCATTTTCATAGGTATAAGGAACTGCGACTTGTGATTGCCCAAAAATCTCGAAATAAGGGTCAATCATCATAATCGGCGGGACTTCATATATATAGGACTTACGCAAGACGCATCTGAACAGCAGGCGACTTGAGTTGTTGTCGCA
>CAZCPP010000069.1:0-15473 GCA_964500655.1 uncultured Anaerolineaceae bacterium
CTCCGATACAATTTTGACATTGGCTGTATATGGGGTTAATTTCATGGGAGCATACTAACGGTGCTCAATCCTATCAGTATCCTTATTGTGGATGACAATGATGTAGTCCGTAAAGGGGTGCGCGCTTACTTCGAGACGCTACCCGATTTCGATGTCGTGGGAGAAGCCGCTTCTAGAGAAGATGCCATGATGTTGGTTTCCGAACTCATTCCTGATATCGTTCTTTTGGAATTAATTATGTCTGGTAAGGATGGCGTCGAAACTACCCGACATCTAAAATATATTAGCCCGCGCACGCATATTATCGTGCTAGTCTCTTACCAAGAGGCCGCGGATATCTTGTCAGTCATTATGGCTGGCGCGAGTGCCTATGTTTCAAAAGAACTGAAGATGGAACAATTTGCAGAGATGTTGCGTCGCGTAATTCAGGGGGATATAAGGCTTCATCCGCATATAGCTGTAAGCGTGCTTCAAAACTTTTACGACAAGGAAGGTGGCGAGCCCCCTCTTTTCATAGAACTGACTGACCGCGAACTGGATGTGTTGAAATATATTGCCAACGGTTTAACTAATAATCAGATTGCCGAAAAACTGATTGTCAGTGAGACTGCAGTCAAGGGTTACATCAGGAATATCCTGAGTAAGCTGTACCTCGCAGACCGTGCGCAGGTAGCAGTCTTTTCATGGGAGGAATCCCTATGAAGATGGATTCACACTTCCTACAAGCGTACCTCGTCTGGTTGGCTCCCAAGCACTGATAAAATTTTCTGTGGTTGCAAACCTCTATGGATTCATCAAAAGGCAGCCATGCCTTTTGAAGATCCGGGTGTGCTGACGGATGATGAATATTGGCAAGTGACAGCTTTTATCCTACGTGAAAATGGGATTACTTACTCAGGATCACTGGATGCTTCTAGCGCGGACCAAATCCTGCTTCCATGGGCGCAGCAGATTCCCACCCCAACACCCATCCTACCTTCACTCCCTTCATCTGATATTGCCATTTGGATACCTTTGGTACTTATAAGTCTCTTGGGCGGAATCCTGTTTTTGTGGCATACTCTAAGGCGAAAACAAATCCAGCCCTGAGGGATTACATATGACCAATTACTCATTAAAGCAAAGTTTGATGTTTTTTCTTCTAATTGTCTTCATCATATCTGCCTGTCAATTTCCTTTGGGAGCAGATGTGGAAGCTACTACTCCTACAACAGAAGTTCCTCCCATGCCATCTCAAACGGCAGCACCCGCAGCTCCTCGCACGTTGACGATTTGTCTCGGTGCGGAGCCCAACACTCTCTATCCTCTCGGGGGTCCAAATGCGGCTGCTCGCAGCGTGCTTGAAGCAATTTACGATGGTCCAATGGATGTACTCGGTTACCAATACAAAGCTGTAATTCTTGAGAACATTCCCAGCATAGCCCGTGGCGATGCCCTAATAGATACGGTACCAGTACAAATTGGTTCCCAAATTGTAGATGCTGATGGTAACCTGGCCTACTTGGAAACGGGCCTGCGCGTGCGCCCAGCTGGTTGTCGTAGCGATGATTGTGCCATTGTTTATGATGGTGTGAGCCCGCTCGAAATGGACCAGATGATCGTAAATTTCAGCTTGCTCGAAGGCCTCGTTTGGTCAGACGGTGAACCGCTTACCTCTGCCGATTCGATTTACGCTTATGAACTTGCTAAAGATGACGATACGCCCGTTTCGAAATATCTGATTGATCACACTCAAATTTACGAGGCGACTGATGAAACCAGCCTGCAATGGTGGGGGATCCCTGGCTTCATTGATCCAACCTACAATACCAATTTCTGGTCACCGCTACCCAAGCATGTTTGGGAAGAATTTACAGCTGCTGAACTGCCCCAAATTGATATCGCAGCGCGCACCCCTATTGGCTGGGGGCCTTATGAACTTCAGGAATGGGTAGCTGGAGATCATCTAACGCTCACGAAAAATATTCGTTATTTCCGCGCCACTGATAATTTACCGATCTTCGAGACCCTGGTTTTTCGCATTGTTCCCGACCCCAACGCTGCTATGAGCGATTTGGTTTCTGGGGCATGTGATATCCTAGACCCTACCATCAATCTGGATGGGCAGTTATCTCTCCTCCTTCAGATGCAAATAGATGGGCAAGCTCAGGTGTTGACCAGTACGACTGATACCATCGAATGGCTCGGATTGGGCATCACTCCGGCAACCTACGACGATGGCTATTCTACTTCTCCACCGCTCGATCGTCCTGATTTCTTCTACGACCAGCGAACTCGTCAGGCCATTGCCATATGTCTCGATCGTCAGAAAGTCGTGGATACAGTGCTCTTTGGCCTTTCAGTTGTACCGCATACTTATATCTCAACTGAGCATCCACTGTATAACACTGCAGTCGCACCATTTCCATTTGACCCGGTCCAGGCTAATAAGATCTTGGAACAGGCTGGCTGGAAGGATCTGGACAACGATCCGTCTACGCCGCGGCAGGCTCAGGGCGCCTTAAACGTCCCACCGCTTACACCGCTGGAGTTGAACTACTATACTAGTTCCGCTACCCAGCGTCGCCAGGTCAGCGAGATTTTGATTCAATCGCTCGGGCAATGCGGAATTGGTGTCAATGTGACCTACCTGTCATATCTGGACTTGTATGCAGAGGGTGGGGCAAATGGCCCCTTGTTTGGCCGCAATTTTGACCTGGCTGAGTTTGCCATGGGTACAAGCAGCCTTGAGCCACCCTGTTCTTGGTTTACCATTGGGCAGGTACCCACCGCTTCAAACAATTGGGTAGGTGCGAACGTGACCGGTTACCAAAGCACTGAATTTGACGCTGCCTGTGCCTGGGCACAGGAACAAACCCCGGATGATGCCGCTTATCTTGAAGCTTACCAGCTTACCCAGACCACTTTTGCTTCCGATCTGCCAGCTATCCCACTATATCTGCGTCTGAAAGTTGCTGCAGCGCGTCCTGATATTTGCGATTTCGATCTCGATCCAACGGCCAATTCACTTTGGAACATCGAATCTTTGGACTACGGAACCACCTGCACACCCTAGGCTCTTACAATATGCGGCCTCTCACTTTATCAATGGCGCTTGCAATAGCTATTCTCGTCGGCTGTGCAGGTACGTCCGATGTGTCCCTGACACCGCCGCCCACGCTTACTGATACGCCGCTTATTTATCCATCGTCGACTCCCACCCCGCAGCGTGCACCTTTGTTGCGGATTGCAATATTTGGTGAGGCGACAACCACCAATGTTTGGGCATTATTTGACGAGGCAGGTGCAAACTACTGGAATTATGTGACTCAAGCCAGTTACTGGCCACGTCTTTACCAACTCGCGCCTCCTTCACTGGACTTTGAACCTGCTACCGCTAAAGGGATGCCCTCTCCCCTCATTTGTGGCGCTGACTTCTGCACTGCCACAGTCACTCTTCAACCCAATCTAACTTGGACAAACGGCTCGCCGTTTACTGCAGAAGATGTTGCTTTTACTGTCAACACAAGCTTACAATTTCGGTTGGCCCTGAATTGGCAGCAGGCCTACAATCCAAAATTGCTAGATCATGTAAAAGCCCAGGATGGTACAACAGTTAAATATTATTTCAAGGGAATGCCAACTGTCGCAGACTGGCAATTTGGCGCTCTACAAGGTCCAATTGTCAACCAGGCCTATTGGCAACCACGAATTGATGATGCAGTTAGTCTTTTACCGGATGAAAACTTACTACCAACCATACAAGAGTTGGAGCGGGAATTTGACGATTTGCAGACTCAAGTGGATGATTTAAATTTCTCTTTGAACACAATGGCTCCAGCAAGCACTGTCTACCAGGATACGTCTAAGAAAGCAATACGCTTTCAGGAAGAATTGAACAGCATTGCTAATAAGATTGACAAGTACCGTGCAGAATACGAATCCAAATTATTAGAAGCCCGTGAAGCCCTGTTTGTGTTGGCGAACGCCAATGAACCAACTTTGGGTGCCTGGCGTTTTAGTAGTCGTATTGACGATCAATTTGAAAACCTGGCCAATTTGGGCACTCCCTTTGGCGATCCCTGGTTTGATCGTGTTCGTTACATCACCTATCCCAATGAGCTGGCAGCGGTACAAGCGTTGGAAAACAATGAAGTGGATTTAATTCTCATACCTGATGGGCTTTTAGAGCTTTCGATCTCTCTTTTGGAAAATATCCCCTCGATAACTCTGAGCCGTACTACTAGCCATAGCGTACGTTTTCTGGCCTTCAACCATACCAATCCTTATCTTGCTAAACCTGCTTTACATCAAGCGCTAGCTTGCATGATTGATCTTAATGTGCTCAGTGAAAAGCTAGGCGATAACACTGCTCCGTTGCCTGGCTTCGTGTTGGATGATCCCTGGCGGGCAGAGGAAAATTCCCTGCCCTGCACTGGAGTGACAAAAGATATTCGCCTCGAGCATGCAGTGGCGATTTTAAAGGGTGCTGGGTATTCTTGGAATTTAGAACCTGCACCTAACTCGGCAGGTACAAACTTTTCCCACCCTGATGGGAATACTATGCCAGGTTTTACCTTACTAGTGTCAGAAGACGATCCTTTACGAGTAAAAGCGGTCAAATATATTGCCCAGCAAGCAAATCTACTAGGTCTCTCACTGGAGGTGCATCAAAGCGATCCCGATGATTTGCTGTATTCTGTTTATGGTTCCGGAGATTACGATTTGGCTCTGCTTGGTTGGCATTTGAGCACTTATCCCTCCTATCTGTGTGATTGGTTTACACCTGCAAATCAGAATCCGTTTGCTTATAACGGCAGCAAATTAAATGCGGAATGCGAATCGTGGAATGCAACGAGTGATCTAGATAAAGCCAAAAACCATGTGGTGGAAATCCAATCCATATTGATGCAGGATTTACCCATCATTCCGCTATATGCGGCTGTTCACACCGATTTCTATCAAAATATCTACTATCCTTTTGATGATATACTCGATGGCCTTTCAAGATTGTATGGTGCGCCAACACTCGCAATCCCAATAAATTGATATGATTTTTGCTATAATGCTACTAATCCAGCGCAAATAATAAAAATATATTTTGAGTAATTATCCATTATAAGAAAACGCCTTATGCCTGTTCCTCGCATTCTTTTGATTGACGATCAGCGTGACATATTGAAGTTACTCCATTCCACTTTGGATACGCTGGCACACGAATTAGAGATTGTAGAGGCACCTTCGGGGGAAGAAGCGTTGTTAGAGGCCTCACGCGAGCAAATTGACTTACTGGTAGCTGATTACCGCTTGCCGGGAATCACCGGAGTAGAACTAATGAACAAAGTCCGGGCTCAATACCCGGATGTGCAAGTTATCCTTATCACCGGTATGACCGAACGCAAAGCACGTGATGAAATCCTTAACGCTGGAGCAGCAGCAGTTTTTGATAAACCAGTTTCACTGACAGATTTTCTTGATGCAGTAGAACGTGCGCTTAAACTGGACCGCACGATCATGCCTGAAGAGGATGAAGTGGATTCTGGTCAGCATCAGACTATCTCGAATCTACTTGCTGATTTTAGAAAAAATTTAAAGGCCCAAGCAGTTTACCTGCTAAGCGATCGTGGGCGGGTGCTAGTATGTGCGGGAAACTTAAAAGATAGCAGCATGGAAGCCTCACTTTTTTCGGCTTTGATGGCCATTTATAGCGCCGGATTGAAGGTAACACGCTATATCCATCAAGAAGAATTGGATAATTTCCATGTTTTTGCAGGTGGTGACCATGATTTGTTGCTCATCCCTGTCAATCCGGCCTACGCGCTTTTATTGGCAGGCAATGATTTGGCTACTACTGAAAATGTGTTAGATACAGTTAGGGCTTTGATAGACCTTCGTGACAAGGTAAAGAAGGCTTTGAAGAAAATGGGTGTTGCGCCAGTTGTATCTGATGTGGATGAAGACGAAGAGAAGGAAGAGCAAAAATATGCTGAACCAGTTACCCAGACAACCACTCTTGAAATCGATACACTCTTGAAGAAAAAGAAGGATATTTCAACCGACGAATTGGAAGAATATTGGACTGATGCTGCTTCGAAGCAAGGCAATGTACCGACCAATCCAGATGTCATTACTTACGATCAGGCGCGCCAATTGGGATTAACGCCTGGAGAAGAAGAATAACGATATTGCTCATCCGCCAGCCATGTGATACAATCTTGCCCGCCCAAAGGGGCAGCCTTGGGGCGTGGTGTAACGGCAACACACCGGCCTTTGGAGCCGTGGTTCTTGGTTCGAATCCAGGCGCCCCAGCCTTTTTTTCTAACGCTCGCGATACCCGCTTATGCGGGGATTTTTCTCTAAATCTAAGCAGGCCTTGCGCTGCCCCGCGGAGCGCAGGTCTGTTTTGTTGTTGAGGATAGACAATAGGAGATTTATGAAGGTAACTGCTGTTTTACTTGCCGCAGGGCAAGGCACACGTATGAAATCAGATTTGCCAAAAGTACTACATTCGCTGGCTGGAAAGCCAATGCTCTGGCACACGCTTCAGGCCATGAAAAAAGTCTCCACGCAAAAACCAGTGGTGATCGTTGGACATAATGCTGAACAGGTGGAAAACTACTTTGGTGAAGATGCAATTTATGTCTTGCAAGAACCTCAGCTTGGCACAGGACATGCTACCATGCAAGCAGAAACAGTGCTCAAAGGGGAAACGGACTATATCATCGTTACCTATGCAGATATGCCTCTGTTGCGTGATGAAACGTTTGCACGATTGGTTGAGACACAAATAAAGAATTCTGGCCCAATATCCATGCTTACCGCCATCGCCGAAGAGCCACGCGGCTTTGGGCGAGTATTACGTAAAGAAGATGGCACAGTTGCAGCTATTGTGGAGGAATACGTGGCCAAACCAAAGCAGTTAGCCATCAAGGAACTCAATGTTGGGGCGTATTGCTTTTCTGCCAATTGGTTGTGGGATGCACTGCACCGCATTCAACTCTCTCCCAAGGGGGAATATTACCTAACAGATACCATTGAATTGGCTGTAAAGGACGGTCTACTTGTTCAGGCTTTGGTTCATGATGATCATGTAGAGACGATTGGTATAAACACTCGTGTCCATCTCGCTGAAGCGGACGCAGCTATGCGGCAACGCATCAATCGTGACCATATGCTTGCGGGAGTTTCGATGATAGATCCCGAATCTACTTATATAGAAGCAGGTGTGGAAATTGGCAAGGAAACGGTTGTGATGCCTAATACCTACATCCAAGGGAATACAAACATAGGCACTCACTGTGAAATTGGCCCGAATACTCACATCCGCGATTCACAAATTGGCAACGGATGTAAAGTATTTATGTCAGTTATGGAAAGTGCACTACTGGAGGATAAGGTAGATATTGGCCCATTTGCCCGGCTGCGTAAAGGCGCGCACCTGATGGAGCATGTCCATATGGGCAATTTTGGAGAGGTAAAGGATTCAGTGCTCGGTCCTGGTGTAAAAATGGGGCACTTCTCGTACATTGGTAATGCCGATATTGGCGCTAACACCAATATCGGCGCGGGCACGATCACCTGTAACTATGACGGTGAAAAGAAACATCCCACCGAAATTGGCGAAGATGTATTTATCGGCTCTGATACTATGCTAGTTGCACCACTGAAAGTTGGAAACCGCTCACGCACCGGCGCAGGTTCTGTGGTGACAAAAGATGTAAAGGACGATTCACTTGTGGTTGGCATGCCAGCCCGAGCAATACGAAAATTGGATGAACATAATACGAATTGAGTGGGGCATCCCGCTTAGCCTCTTGTTAGTAATTCTTGACCTTTTGATCGCTGCCACGAGAGTCAGCTTATTGAATTTGCGGCCTCTGCGATTGATGTCGCTGCGAGAAAAAACATCAGCTGCTGTAGATCGCACACTGGCACTTATTGAAAATACACACTTGCGCCCTACCCTGCGCTTTAGCCAAACGGCCACACGTATCCTTCTCGGTCTGGTCTTTCTATCCATTCTGGGGCAGGCTGTAGGTGAGTTGCGATTCGCATTTGCTATATTCCTGGGGATAGTATTGTTAGTTGCCTTAGTCTTGATGATGGTGGAATTTACCGTTGAAGGATACATCCTGCGTGAGCCGGAAAGTTGGGGGATGCGATTGGGATCCTTTGCTCGCACCCTGATCCTCGTTATGACACCGCTGATCCTTCTACCTGCACGCTTGTTGCAATCAAAATGGCCTGCACCGGTGGCTGCACAAATGACCGAGGACGAACTCAAAACCTGGGTTGAATCGGAGCAGGAGGATGGCAGGTTGGAACCCGAAGAACGCCAGATGATCTATTCCATCTTCCAATTTGGCGAAACCCTAGCGCGAGAAATTATGGTGCCACGAATGGATATGCTGGCTTTTGATGTCACCATGTCACTCTCCCAAGCGACCAAAGCGTTCACTCAATCTGGTCATTCGCGAGTGCCGGTTTACGAAAGTTCAACAGATAACATTATCGGTTTGCTATATGCCAAAGACTTGTTACATGTGATGCAAAATGGTCGCAAACGCACCAACATGCGCGAATTTTTACGCCCCGTCAATTTTGTGCCCGACACAAAGAAAGTCGATGCTCTGTTGGCTGAGATGCAGACCCAGCGTATTCACATGACAATCGTGGTGGATGAATATGGTGGTGTGGCTGGGTTAGTGACACTCGAAGATATCATTGAAGAGATCGTTGGTGAGATTCAAGATGAGTATGATTTAGGTGAAGAGGAACTGGTTCAGCAAGATGGCCTGGACAACTTTCTCTTTCAAGGACGCATAGATTTGAATGATTTTAATGAAGTAATGGGCAGCCAGGTACCCAAAGGGGAATCAGATACCCTGGCAGGATTCCTGTACGATTATTTTGGACATGTTCCACATGATGGAGAATCAATGCAAACTGATAATTTGCGTTTGACCATCGAGCTGGTGATTGGTCGACGCATTCGCCGCGTACGTGCGCAAAAGCTTTCAACTATCAAAGAAGAATCTCATGACGACACTCAAACTGACTGACGAAGAACGCCAGGCACTGATTGACCTGGCGAATGAAGCTCGGCGACGAGCTTATGCACCTTACTCAAATTATTCTGTTGGTGCGGCTTTGCGTACGAAATCCGGAAAAATCTTTACCGGTGTCAACGTGGAAAACGCAGCCTATCCTTCTACCATGTGCGCTGAACGGACAGCTATCTTTTCGGCAGTGACGGCCGGTGATCGTGAATTTGAAGTCATCTCGGTCGTAACTGATAACGGAGGTTCGCCGTGTGGTACCTGCCGGCAGGTGCTCTCCGAGTTTGGATTGGAAACAGTGGTGTTGATTGCAGATGGAGAAGGAAAATTGCTGCAAGAGACAACAGTCAACGACCTATTGCCAGGCGCATTTACCCCTGATCATCTTGAAATAAAATGAGCATATTTCGCTCTGTTCGCGTTCACGCCATTGTGCTACGCCACAGAGATTGGGGCGAGGCTGATCGCCTAGTGACACTGTTCACACGCGAGCAGGGCAAGCTGCGCGCTATTGTCAAGGGGGCACGTAAAGTCACCTCGCGTAAGGCCGGGCATCTGGAACCTTTTACAAACGTTAAATTACAAATTTCCCGGGGACGCAACCTGTTCATCATCACCCAGGTCGACACTGTAGATGCCTATCTGCCTTTGCGAGAAACGCTGGTGATGACCGGTTATGCCTCTTACGTGGTCGAGTTGCTCGACCGCTTTGTATATGAGGATGAAGGTGCCAACCCAACCCTTTTCCGCTTGCTGACCGATACGCTCAAAAGACTGTCTACCGGCGAAGATACCTGGCTGGTTGTCCGATATTACGAAATGCGCCTGCTCGATTTTCTAGGTTTTCGCCCGCAAATGTTCGAGTGCGCTAATTGTGGCCGCGAGATTGAAGCCGAAGACCAATTTTTTTCGTTCTCGTCGGGCGGTGTTATTTGTCCGCGCTGCGGGCGTGGGTTGCCCAACTTGGCTAGTATCACACAGGATGCATTGAAATACCTACGTCACTTCCAGCGAAGCAATTTCAAAGAATCGAAAAAGGCGCGTCCCACTCCTGATGTAAAAAAAGAAGTCGAGACACTTATGCAAGGTTATTTCACGTATCTGCTGGAGCGTGAGTTGAATTCGCCAGGTTTCTTGCGAACCATCAGGACTTCAGCCTCTTCCCCCAATTCAAAATAAAGACCCACGCGCCGAATACAATGATCGGTTTCAAAACCCTCCATAACAGGAATTGGAACCAGCGCCACTTGAGGGAGTAAATTAAGTTGGTTATGAACCAACGTGAAAACAAGGAGATGCCGAGCGCACTCCAGGCAAGCCTGTGCCTGTACCCGTTAAATGAGAATTCACTTGTCCTAAAGGCGCGTTCCACTTCTTTTGCTGCCAATAGCCCATATCCCAGCGCAATGCTGATGCCTTCCCCGAAGAACGGATCCGTGCCAGCTGCATCCCCAACAAACAGCACTCGCGAAACTGAGAATTTGCTATTCGGCTCAAACCAGCGGATGGGATGGCCTTGCAACTTGTAATCATCTAGATCGAATCCGTGACGCGCCATCTCCTCCCGCAGTGGCTCTTTTAACGGCGGACGATTTGTATCGGACAGCAAGTTTGCGTCGAAAATTCCCCAGCAGCGCATAGGCTGCCCTTTGACCTGGGTGGGAAAATCCCACACATAGCCTGAGATGTTTTTGGGGACAGGGAAGAAGTCGAAATAGGCATGGTTCGGCTCCCTCCCTGGGCCTACCTTTTTGGGGGAGAACTTGGGGGATGGTTGGGTGGGGGTAATCACCTCCAGCACTCTGGCTTTATAAACCGCTTCATTTGGCAACACACAGCGACGGGTGATCCCATTTGAACCGTCGGCTGCGATAACGACCTGTGCCCGAAAATCACCCTGGTCCGTGATGACGAAGACACCATCCTTATCAGGTTGCACATCTTTTACCGTCACACCCTCTCTAATTTCGATACCATTACTTACTGCTTTTTTCGCTAACCAGGCATCGAACTCATCCCGGCGGATGATACGCAGTGTGTGACGGTTTGCCGCTGAGATCTTAAGCCCTTTGCCGGCAAAATCAAAATGCATAGCGGATGCATTTGCGTGCGGGACTTCGCTCACATCCAAGCCCAAGCGTTCGAGCAAGAATTCAGCGTCGGCGGTCAGGCCCCCGGCGCACAGCTTGGGACGGGGATAACGTTCCTTTTCCAGAAGCAGGATGCGGTCGGCCAGATGCGGGGCGATGTGTGTCAGATGCAGGGCAGTCGAGAGTCCGGCTGGTCCGCCGCCGATTATGAGGATCGACACATCCGAGGTCATAGGGGCTTGGTTGAATGCACTGGAAAGAATTTATCTTTTAGATTATTGATCGGTTTTTCTAGCAGGAAAAAACTTATAGAAGCAACAATTGTAGTGGTTGCCAAAACAAAAAAGAACATTGGCCAGGTTCCTAACTCGACTGGCAAGTTTAACTTTAGCGTCAGCCAGATCATAGCGTTGTGATAGACATATAGACCATAAGAGATTTTACCCAGGTAGCGCATTGTGAAATGTTCAAGAAAACGGTTGAATAACCCATTCCTGGCCACGTTGTAAATCGTGACGGCAAATAAGTAGTTGAGCAAGGAATAACCCCAGACCTCTTTACCAGCGTATTGCGCAGGGAACTCGAAACCAAGGGAATTGGGGTAAATTTCTCCCATCACCAGGTATTGTGTCGCGAAACCCAGCCCTGGAACAAGAACGGCCAGAGAAAATAATTGTAATCGTGGGTGTGGAATGTCGAATTGTGAAATGTATGCACCTATAGCAAACGCATCAATGTGGGAAAATGGCAATACATAAATTGCCAACTCTGGATTGTCTAGCAGGAATGGAAATGGTTGTGCCTGGTAAAACAAACTAAGCAGCCAACGGATGATTGGACCCAAAACAATGGCGCTCAGGAAAAGTCGTTTTCGGCTTTTCGTAGGGGTCAGGAAGATGAAGAGCGGCCAGAGGATATAGAATTGTTCTTCGACAGAGAGCGACCAGAGTACGGTGAGGAAACGTGAGTATTCGTAAGATGCGCTGGCGTGGAAAAAGTCATAAACATATAACGCTGCAAACCCTATCTGCTTCACAGATTCGCTGGTTAACGCCTTGTGAAGAGGTTTGAAATCGATATGGGGTAATAAAAGGTATAAGGAAAGTAGGATACCCAGATAGAAATAGTACAGGGGGAAAATTCGTAGAAAGCGCCGACCGTAGAACTTGACAAAAAAATCCCGGCGGTTCAGGGAGTCTTTCATGCGAACCAATATTCCGGTTATCAAAAAACCGGAAAGCACAAAGAACAACTGAACGCCCGTCCAGCCAAAGGAGTTGATACTGACATGCCCACCTTGCACGGCAATGTAGGCCAGAGCTCTGAGGCCATCCAGACCAGGAATCATACGTTCGTACTCGCTTTACTGCTTCTTGCATAATTATCTGAACTTGCACCTGGGGATTTACACTTGAAATTCAAGGTATCAGGTCGGATATTTGCGCAGCACTCTGTAGGATACATGCAGGCCATTATCCCACACTCTCCATCTTAAAGTGAAAAAATCTTTTTTTTAGGGTTAGACAGATTTTCTGCTGTACAATAGTTCAGAGGAGATAAGGGAAAGGATGAAGGATAGGATGACTCGGAAAATTCTCACTGGCGCGTTGATCGGTATCAGTTCGATATTGTCCATCTTGAGCTTGGTTGGGATTGGTGCAGCCTGGTATTACAACGAGCCTGTCACGAATGAAATGCGGTCTAGGCTGGATGATGTGGATGCCGAGCTATCTCTGGCACAAGTTGCATTGCAAGATGCGCAAGGCGAGTTGGAACGCGCCCTGCGATTCGTTGATTCAGCCGAAGAAATGCTGGAAACCTTTAGCGATCAAATGGCTGTGGCAAAGGGATTCCTTGACACGGTGACGAGTGTGCTGGATGAAACCATCACACCCAGTTTGGAGACCTCCAGGCAAAAGATTGACGAGGCCCAAAAGACGATGGATGATTTGCGCGCTTCAATTGAGGCCATCAATAAGATTCCGTTTGTAAACCTGAATGTGCCCGACGACGGCATCCTGAACTCGTTTATTGAGATCATGGACTCGCTTGAGAGCGAGATCCTCCGTGTAGATGAAATTGCTGACCAGGCTTCCACCTTCATGAATGACACTTCCTACCTGATGGGCGGTGACCTGGGTGAGACCCACGATAACATCCTGGAATTACAAGCGGTCATCACAGAATATGAGGGCAAGATCGACACCCGGCGCAGACAGATCATGACCCTGAAAGTGGAATCCCCCGGTTGGATCGACCGTACATCGATTTTTCTGACCCTTTTCTTGCTGTGGTTTGGGTTTTCGCAGTTCGGGTTGCTGCTGCATGGCCTGAACGCCTGTCGAGGTGGGGATGTGTTGGATGGGTTGCGGAAAAAGAGTGAATAAATTTGATCCGAGCATCCATCATCGCCGCAGCATTCGTCTGAAGGGATATGATTATTCTCAGGCAAGTGCGTATGGGGATGTGATTTTGAATGAATATGGACGGGTGATTGAAAAATGGTGGCATCAAATTCCCGATCATTTTCCCAATGTTGAAACCCAAACATTTGTAATCATGCCTAACCATATTCACGGAATTATTGCCATTACCAATGACGGTAGGGGCGCGGTCACCGCGTCCGAAAATGGTTTGCAAAAACAGGGCGAGAGGACCTCGCCCTACGCCGGCCAACATTGGGGCAAATCGTAGCGTATTTCAAATATCAATCCACGAAAGAAATGAATACATTGGACGGTTCTGGGTCAATCACCAAATTCTGGCAACGCAATTATTTCAATCGGATCATCCGAAACACGGACGACCTGAACCGCATTCACCGTTACATCCAATCGAATCCCTCTGTGTGGGCGGATGACGACGAAAACCCGGCAAATTTCACTGTATAATATTTACTATGGAACAAGACATTGTTCTTCAAATCCTGAAACAAAAAAACGCCGAAATAACCAAATTTTTCGGAGTTAGATCGTTGTCCTTATTTGGCTCGGTAGCAAAAAATGAAGCCACAAAAAACAGCGATGTTGATTTGTTGGTAGAGTTCAGTCGACCGGTAGGGTATTTCGGTTTATTTGCCTTGCAAGATTACCTTGAACAGGTACTTGGTTGTTCGGTTGACCTGGGGACTCCAGATAGTTTGAAGCCTTATATCAGGGAGCGCATAGAGGGGGAATTGATCCGTGTCGCCTAGGAGTTGGGGTGATCGAATTCGAGACATTCTGAATGCAATCGCTGAAATTCAAAAGTTTATTCGTGGTATGGATTATGAAACCTTCAAGGTCGATGATAAAACCATACGGGCAGTTGAAATGAACTTCATTATAATTGGCGAGGCGGCGAGTCAAATTCCCCAGAAGATAGAAGAAAAAAATCCGTCAATTCCCTGGCATTTGATGCGCGCCATGCGGAATCGGATTGTGCATGTTTATTTTGAAGTTGACCAAAAACTGATGTGGGATACCGTCCAGAACGATTTGCCACCCTTAATTCCTGAGTTAGAAAAATTACTTTAGATATTTCCCAGACCCTTTGTGTTTAATCGATCACTGTAAAAATCAATGACCCTAGTCTTTCTCTCCTACTCCCGCAGGGGCCTCGCCTTCGTCAAGACTCTTGCGGGTGACTTGAAAGTAGCCGGCCTGGATGTGTGGCATGACCTGTCGGGTTGGAAGGCGGCGCGCGCTTATCCGTTGAATAATTTCATTGTCGGGAAATAAATCACAATGTCCACTGAAAAACGCCCCCTCAAGGTCTTCCTTTCCCACGCGCATAGCGACGCAAAAGCCGTGCGTGCCCTCTACGACCGCTTGAGCGCGGACGAGGTAGACGCCTGGCTCGATAAAGAAAAATTACTGCCCGGCCAGGATTGGGAACTGGAAATCCGCAAAGGCGTGCGTGAAGCGGACGTGGTGGTCGTTTGCCTTTCCAAACATTTCAATCAGGCAGGTTATCGTCAAAAAGAAGTGCGCATTGCTCTCAATGAAGCCGATTTGCAGCCCGAAGGCACGATATTCATTATTCCAGCACGCTTGGAAGAATGTGAGACGCTTGAAAGCCTACGCAAATGGCATTGGGTTGATTTGTTTGAAACTGATGGTTACGAAATACTTTTGCGTGCCTTACGGGTACGTGCAGAAAGTATTGGCGCAGATTTACGAGTTGGCAAGGGCGGTATTAGTGATGTATTTAGGAAGCTAAGCTCCAAGCGTTCGCCAAAACAAAAACCAAAAAAAACATCTAGAAAGAAAAAACCGGTTGAACTTGAGAAGAAGGAAAAGACTACACCCCCTCAACTATTGACATTGATATAAATCAGGTAAGATAGATGTATGAAATGGAAACC
>CAZCPP010000070.1:0-15219 GCA_964500655.1 uncultured Anaerolineaceae bacterium
CTTTCATCCAGGACGCAGGTTATAAAGTTTAATCCTTTATGCAAATGTCAGTAATTATTGTTCACCCTTCTCCTGTACTCGTTTCATAAACTCATCTTCATTAATTATAACGAATGTGCTTGGCTTCCCCAATTAGATCAACTTCGTCCCAGGCACGGATTTGAAATGTAAGCTTCCGCCCGGTTACTTCGATCAGTTCGGCATGTGTGCGGACTTTCATCCCAACCGGTGTGGCTGCCAGGTGACTTACATCAATCTGCCCACCAACATTGGTTTGTTCTTTCGGTAGCTTTCCTTCTATCGCATGTACAGCTGCGTTTTCCATCAAGGCGACCAATGCAGGTGTAGCAAATACTGGAACTAAACCGCTACCAAGATGCGCGGCGGTGTCGGTCTCACTGACGGTGATTTCGATTTCAGCATTTAATCCAGACTTAAGTATTTTCATAAGATTAGTGGAACCAGTATCGAAAATGAATGTTAACCTCCCGCGATCTTGACTTTGTAGCCCATCTTCTCCAGCGAAATAGCAATTTTATCGCGATGCTCGCCCTGTATCTCAATGAAACTGTCCTTCACCGTCCCGCCGCTGCCGCACGTAGCTTTAAGTTTTTTCGTCAGCGCTTTCATGTCTGGTTGTGAAAGAGTGAGATTTTTAACCACTGTGACGGCCTTTCCACCACGTCCTTTTGTTTCGCGGTGCAGGTAGACGGTCTGCTGGCGAGGAGACAGGGATTTCGGTGGCGCAGGGCTTTTTCCTTGCTTACGTAAATCCCCTTGTTCGGAAGACCAAATGGTGCGGGGCTTATTTCTCGGCATATTATAATTTTACCTATATTTTCCTTATCGCGACCCCTTTGTTTCCCTGTTGGCAACAAAAGAGATAAGGTATTTATGGAACAAATTGATGAGATGTTGTAACAATTATTATAGCGGCCTTATAGTTGTGATATTAGAAAAAAGCTATTTGCAATTTAGTTGAGGATGAGAAGGATGAAGATGAATAAACCATTTCCATGCATATTATTGCTTATCACTGTTCTAATTTTAGTGAGCATCGTAGGATGTGGCGGATTTGGGGATACGACAATTACTGATGTTCCAGCTGGTGCAGAAACTGTTAATGAGAATGACGCCATGCTTGAGTCAGCACTTAAGGATTTCTATACTCACCAAAACGAAAAAGGCTTGACAATTGTTGAAGATGTTCTGAAAAATTCACCAGACAATACCATGGCGTTGGCGTTGCAGGCAGCATTTAAAATGCGGCAGGATGAAGGTGAAGCTGGCTTTGCGGATGCAAACCACGCTATCGAAATTGATCCCAAAGTGGCGTTTGCGTATGTTGTTCGCTCCTGGTATTACGATCTCTATGAAAGTGATTCGGCAGCAGCCGAGGCCGAATCGGAACGCGCTCTTACGCTGGATCCGGAGTTGGCTTTCGCATACGGTGACCGCGGGGGGGCAAAGCTCAGCCAGGGAGATTTCCAGGGCGCGCTCAAGGATTATGAACACGCTATTGAGTTAGAGCCAGATTACATGATGGCATACGCTAATATTGGCTTTATAAATATTGAACTAGATAATCTCGATTTGGCTGTAAAAGCTCTAGACCGGGCAATTGAAATCAACTCTAATATTGATTACCTCTATGCTGCCCGTGGGGATGCCTATCTCTACGCAGGTGACAATGATTCTGCGAAAGTGGATTATACAAATGCTATTGAGCTTGGCTCGGAAGATGCTCATGTTTATGCTAGCCGGGCTTGGATTAACTAGCAGTCAAGAGACTTGGCTGCTGCTATTGCGGATTATGAAAAAACCATCGAAATTGATCCGAAATATGCAGATGCTTATAACGGCGCTGCATACTTGATTGCTAAAACAGATGGCGATCTCGAGAAAGCGTTGAAATATGTTAATAAAGCGCTTGAGCTCGAGCCAGGTGCAGAATCTAAACTTGATACACAAGGATTTGTCTATTACAAAATGGGTGATTATCAGAATGCACTGAAGATCTTCTCAGCACTGCTGGATGACGGTTACACATATGCATATTATGGACGCGGGTTGGTTTATGAAGCACTCGGTGAGACTGAGAATGCCATCAGTGATTACAGGCGTTCCTGGATGAAAACCCCGAGGATTTTCAAAGCGAAGACGCCCGCGAGCATCTTGAAAACCTCAAAGGCTAAGCTTCAAAACGTTGATGACTTCAGCAACGATAAATTAACAGCCCATCCACATTGGGATGGGCTGTTTTGCATCTTGAAATTGTTGCATTAGCAGTCGGTTTTCTGATGCCGATTATTTTACAGCCTTATTTTTGCATTATGTAATATTCAGCCATCTTGGTGTAGCGAGCTGCATCAGCGTTGAGACTACGCTCAAGTCGAGCTGCTTCCTTTTCGGTGTAGTATTTCGCCATAGCTGTGTAGCGGACTGCATCCGCCTCGATACCACGCTGAATGCTGGCAACTTGTCCACTAAAGAATGCGGCCATGGCAGTGTAACGAGATGCATCTGCTTCAATACTGCGTTGAATGCGCGCGGCTTCAAATTCGGTGTAGTGTTTTGCTTGAGCTGTGTAGCGGGCCGCATCCGCTTCGATACCACGTCGAACGCTTTCAGCCTGGCCACTAAAGAATGCGGCCATGGCAGTGTAACGAGATGCATCTGCTTCAATACTGCGTTGAATGCGCGCGGCTTCAAATTCGGTGTAGTGTTTTGCTTGAGCTGTGTAGCGGGCCGCATCTGCCTCAAGGCTACGTTGAATACTCGTAGCCGTTGCATTGTAGAATTCAGCCATAGCAGTGTAACGGGCGGCATCGGCTTCAAGGCCGAGTCGAATATTTTCTGCTTGTATAGCATAGAATTCGGCCATGGCGGTGTAACGAGCAGCGTTGGCTTCCAGTCCGTTTTGGATGCTCAATTCGCTGGCGGATACGGAAGCAGCCTGGGGGAAGGTTGGCAGCGGAGTGGTTACCAGATAGCTTAGGGCTAACGCAACTATCAGAATAATCACTGTGAGCGGAAGGCGCCTTGTCCATCTATTTACAACGGGTGTATTTGCTGACATTTCTATCTCCTTTATAGATAACTTGTGAGTGAATTTCACTTTCAGTATAGGAAATGAAAGTGTTGAACTCGTGGCGCCAACGTGGCGAAAACTTGTTGCTTGGAAAGGTTCTCCCCTTCGAGTACAATGTTGATAAGTAAGTGTTGCACCATAGGTAACGGGAGGAGGGTGCTTGGCACAACTTTCGCTTTCCTTGCTGGGTACTTTTCAAGTTACCCTGGATGGAATACCAGTCAATAAGTTTAAATCCAACAAGATTCGGGCGTTACTGGCTTACCTTGCAGTGGAAGCTGATCGACCACATAGGCGTGAGATGTTGGCGGGGTTGCTGTGGCCTGAGTGGTCAAATAGGGAAGCCCTGAGCAATCTGCGGTATTCGCTTTCCGACCTGCGTCGTGTGATTGGGGATCGTGAAGCAAAACCGCCCTTCTTATTAATATCCCGTGATAGTCTGCAAATCAATCCTGATTGCGACTTCCAGTTGGATGTAAAAAATTTTAAAGAACATATAAAAGTAAAAAAGTCGGATCGATTATTTGTAGAGATTTTAGAAAAATCTGTAAATTTGTACCGCGGCAACTTCCTGGAAGGATTCACTCTTGAAGACAGCCCAACCTTTGATGAATGGGCTTTGCTGACTCGCGAACGTCTTGCTCGGGGAGCATCTAATGCATTGCAGGCTCTATCGGAATATTTTGAACATCAGGAAGAAAACGAAAAGGCCCAATCTTTTGTTTGGCGACAACTTGAATTAGAGCCATGGAATGAAGTAGCCCATCGACGACTGATGAGCATGATGGCCAAAGGTGGTCAACGCAATGCTGCTTTGGCACAGTATGAGAACTGTCGGAAAATACTAGCTGAAGAACTGGGAGTTGAACCTGCTGAAGAAACGATTCAGCTATATGAGCAGATTCGAGGTGGAGAGATGAACCTGCTCACACCACCTTCCGATAACAAATCTGAACGCGAAACCAAACTCCCCAGCTTTCTTGAGAAAGATGCACCTAGCGTTGAAGCTACTGTATTTGTTGCACGCGAAAAAGAGCTCGATCAACTGGATGAGTTCCTGACACAGGCTTTTGCCGGACAGGGAAAAGTGGTTTTCGTAACCGGTGAGGCTGGGAGTGGTAAAACGGCCTTGATAGATGAATTCACCCGTCAATCCCTGGATGCGCATGCAGACTTGCTGGTTGCTAGCGGGAACTGCAATGCTTATACGGGGGTTGGCGACCCCTACCTGCCCTTTCGCGAGACCTTAGAATTGTTGACCGGAGATGTGGAGGCCAGATGGGCGGCAGGAGCTATCAACCGAGAACATGCCCTGCGCCTGTGGAATAAAATTCCTATTACAGCACAGACGCTTATGGAATTTGGGTCGGATCTAGTTGATACCTTTGTCCAACGTACAGCTTTACTCGAGCGTGCAAAATCCTGTGCATCAGGGCGGACAGAATGGCTGATGCGACTGGATGAGTTCTTAGGTCAAAAGCCAGTGACTGCCACCTTACATCAAGTTGATTTATTTGAGCAATACACCAGGATGTTGCAGACTTTGGAAAAGAAAAACCCTTTGCTCCTAGTAGTAGATGACCTGCAATGGGCAGATGCTGGTTCAATAAACCTGCTCTTTCACCTGGGTCGACGGCTTGCGGGATGTCGAATTCTAATCCTATGCGCTTACAGGTCAGAAGAAGTGGCATTGGGAAGAGATGGTGAACGGCATCCACTTGAACCAGTAATCAACGAATTCCGGCGCATGTCTGGCGATATCATGATGAATTTGGGTCAAGCCGAGAGCCGGGAATTTGTGGATGCATTACTTGATAGCCAACCCAATAGGCTGGATCCGTCTTTCCATGAGATGTTATACCAGCAAACCCAGGGGCACCCTCTTTTCACAATCGAGCTATTGCGTAGCCTGGAGGAAAGGGGGGATATCGTCAGAGACTCACAAGGGCGTTGGATAGCCGGTCCTTCGCTAGATTGGGAAACCTTACCAGCGCGAGTAGAAGCGGCCATTCAAGAGCGGATTGACCGTTTACCTGAAGAACTACGAATGGCATTGGAGGTAGCCAGCATTGAGGGTGAATTGTTCACTGCCGAGGCGGTAGCCAGAGTAAGAGGTGTTGATGAGCGAAAGTTTTTGGAGAACCTGAGTGGTGAGTTAGACCGCAAGCACCGCCTGGTACGTGCTCAAGGTATTCGAAGAGTGGAGGGACAGCTACTCTCCCGTTACCAGTTTCGGCATATCCAATTCCAAAAATATCTGTACAGCAGAATTGATGAAGTGGTTCGAGTGCATTTGCATGAACAAATTGGTATAGCGCTAGAAAACTTGTATAGTACTCAGGACGAAGTTGCTGCTATTGCCGTGCAGTTGGCGCGTCATTTTGAGGAAGCCCGGATCACTGATAAGGCGATACATTATTTATATCTTGCAGGCCATAAGGCTGTACAACTGTCTGCGTATCAGGAGAGTATTGCACACCTGATCCGAGGACTGAAATTACTTGATACAATGCCCGACTCTACCGAACGCGCCCAGAAAGAACTTGACTTGCAATTGGACCTGGCCATCTCCTGGCAAGGTTCCAACGGAGCTCAAGTCAAAGAGGTGTATGATGCTTACTCCAGGGCCCGAGAATTGTGCCAACGGCTAGGGGAAACATCTAAGTTTGTCCAAGTTTTAGGAGGATTGTCTATCGTCTATTACGTAAGGGCGGAGTATCATCATGCACGAGAGCTAGCAGAAGAGGCGCTTTGCATCGCTCAAAGCACCAAAGATTCCCTGCTTATTCTTTTGAGCAACTGGTATTTGAGCTTTATCCTGTTCTGTCTCGGTGAGTATACGACCTCTCACAGACATCTTAAACGGATAATCGATATTTATGAACCTCAAAAGCATCATCATTCTCTATTATCCCTGCGAGGATCGGATGCAGGCCTGGGCGCCCTGGCATATGATGCTTGCTGCCTGTGGTGCCTGGGATTCCCCGAGCAGGCGTTGAAGCGCAGCCAGGAGGCGCTAACCCTTACGAGAGAACTGGGCCACCCATTTACATTGGCCGATGTGCTGTGTTTTGCAGGTTGTTTGTTCCATGCCATGCGGCGGGATGGTAATGGGCTCCAGGAAAACTCAGAAGCGTTGATGCGCTTAGCGAATGAAAGGGGCCTGACCGGTTGGGTGGCGGCCGGTATTCGGTACCAGGGGGAAGCGTTTGCATTGCAGGGAAAACTCCATGAAGGTATCACTCAAATGCAAAAAGGTATCGAAGCATTGCGGTCAGAAGAAGTCTTTTTATATTTTCCTGAAACTCTTTGCACTCTGGCCGAGACGCAGGTTAAATCAGGGCAGCTGGAAGATGGATTGGCAACTCTGGAAGAAGCACTTGCCTTTGTAGAAAAGACTGATGAACGTCAGTGGGAGGCAGAGATTTATCGGTTAAAAGGGGAATTTCTATTGATGCAAGGGGAAGATGTTGCAGCCGAATCCAACCTGCACAAAGCTATCGAAATCTCCCAAGGACAAAGCGCTAAATCGTTAGAACTACGGGCGGTAATGAGTTTGTCTCGTTTGTGGGGAAGGCAAGGGAAGGGAGCCAAGGCCAGAAAGATGCTAACAGAAATATACAACTGGTTTACCGAAGGATTTGATACTCCCGATTTGATTGTAGCCAAAGAACTGCTTGATGATTTGCAATAACCCTTCTTACTGCTTCTTGCATAAATACGTGAACTTTGAACGATCAAAACACAGATAACTTTCAGCTATTCGGGTTCAGATTTTTACGCAGCACACAGTAGTATTTAGCAATAGTTAAATGATCAATGGGGGAGAGTTTACAAAAACCTGGAATCTACTTGCTCACAAGTATAATTTTTGATATACTAAAACTACCGACCGTTCGGTAGGGAAATTCTATGACAAGAGATGACATACTAGATGCTGCTGCACAAGTGTTTCGCCAGAAGGGTTTTCATGGCGCCTCGATGGCTGATATTGCCGAAACTGTCAAGCTACAGAAAGCCAGTTTATATCACCACGTTTCAAGCAAACAAGAAATATTGTTAGCTTTGCTCGATCGGGCATTGGAAATGCTTTTTGAGCACATTTCGAATGTTACAGATCAATCTCTCTCACCAGATGAGAAACTGCGTAAAATGATCATTTCGTATTTACAAGCTATGACTGAAAACGGTGACTTGGCAGTTGTCTTGCTCTTGGAACATCGTTCTCTAAATCCTGATTTGCGAAGTAGGCACGTCCCTAATCGAGATAGATTCGAACACCTGTGGAGAGATGTTGTAGCACAAGGAATCACCGAAGGCGTGTTCCGGGAAGTTGATCCTGTTATGGCAACCCGATCATTATTTGGCATTATGAACTGGACGCTAACCTGGTTTCACCCCGAAGGCAAATTATCTATTGAACAAATTTCGGAGCAATATGCCAATTTGCTATTCGATGGATTGTTGAAGTGAATCCAAGACTTAATGTTACAGCTTTTGAAACTAACTCTGGCACACAAATATTTCGCTTGCCATTGGAGGCCTTCCCTAACTTCTGGGCTTACGCATATCTAGTGCAGGTAAATGATTGGAACGTGTTAATCGATACTGGATCTGGAAGTGAGAGCTCAAACGCAGGCATCGAAGATGGAATAGCCGAAGCTGGCTTGGGCTTGTCTGATTTGACTCACATTCTTCTAACACATGGCCATATTGACCATTATGGCGGGCTGACATACCTGCGCGAACACACGAATGCCCAAATTTGTTGTCATGAACTTGATCTTGAAACCATTACCACTCATGAAGCACGTCTCTCAATTGTGAGCGGCAAGCTTGAAATCTTTCTTACTCAGGCTGGAATTCTGGAAGAACGCCGGTCAGAATTACTCACCATGTATCGTTTTACTAAGTCACTTTATCGCTCTGTACCGGTTGATTTTACCTACGAATCTCGTGATATGAAAATCGGACCATTCGACATTTTGCACGTTCCCGGACATTGTCCTGGGCATGTGGCTCTAAAACTAAGTGATGTAGTTTTTTGTGGAGATTTGATTTTAGAAAAAGTGACCCCGCATCAATCTCCCGAAGATCTGCTTCCGTTTATGGGTGTTCATCATTTCTTGGAGTCGCTGTCCGCTTTTGACAGTTGGGCGAAAGATGCCAACCTGGTTTTTAACGGACATGATGAACCGATCGATGATCTTTCATCGAAAGTTAAATCAGTGCGCACAAATTTGTTTCACCGTATTGACCAAACGCTTGAAGCACTGAACAAACCTCAAACATTGGCACAAGTAAGTGAGCAAGTGTACGGGGAAATGAATGGATACAACGCATTATTGGTAATTGAAAAGATCGGTGCGTATGTTGAATACTTGGGGCAACGAGGCCAGCTCGAGATTGTAAACTCACAAGGACTTGCAGACGATCCGCTATCAGCAATTAAGTATTGTCGTGTTGTCAAATCTGGACAACGAGATGCGAGAGTGAATTTACATCACGAAACTTTCTTGTAAAAGCCTTTGCGAAAGGAGAAGGTTTATGTATTCATTTGAACCAAATGAAGAGCAACAAATGCTGCTCGAAACGGTCGGACGTTATGCTGAAAACGATTTGCGACCTGTCGGGCAGGAAGCCGACGAGGAAGGTGTACTGTCGGAACAAATCGTTAATAAGGGCTGGGAATTAGGTTTATTGCAAGCTTCCGTCCCAGAAGAATATGGCGGCTTTGGTGAACGTTCAGCGGTAACCGGTGTGCTAGCTGCCGAAGAGATGGCATTTGGCGACCTGGCTGGAACGTTGGCTGTAAATGTTCCCTCGTTATTTGTCACACCGCTCCTACTAGTTGGCTCGGAGGAACAGAAGAAAGAATATATTCCGCCAGTCATTGAGATGGATTGGCTACCTTACACGGCAGCACTAATCGAGTATGCGCTGGACTTTGATCCACTCGAACTAAAGACGATCGCCAAAGCCAAGGGCGATAGCTTTGTTCTGGATGGAGAGAAGGCTTTCGTGCCCTATGCAAAAAATGCAGAAGCGATGATTGTCTACGCCAACCTGGATGGAAATACGCAGGGCTTCATCGTCCCAAAAGGCGTAGCAGGCTTATCAGTGGAGGGTGAGGCGGAAAAGTTAATGAGCTTGAACGCGTTACCGACTTTCAGGGTCAAATTGGATGGAGTAAAAGTCCCCAAGGCAAATCGTCTGGGTGGTGATGAGGGACACGATTTCCAACCTGTTTTGGCTGCCATGCGAGTTGCATTAGCAGCAACCGCTGTTGGAGTTGCAAAAGCGGCCTTCGAGTACAGCCGTGATTACGCCAAGGAGCGCGAGGTCTTTGGTGTCAAGGTGGCGCAGAAACAAACCATTGCCTTCATGCTGGCCGAGATGGTAACCGAGATTGAAGCCAGCCGTATGCTGACCTGGGAAGCGGCATGGAAGTTGGATACCGACAAGGAAGATGCATTCAAAGATGCCTATCTGGCAGCTACCGGCGCAGCTGATATGGCTATGATGGTAACTGACGGGGCAGTGCAGATTTTAGGTGGCTATGGATATATCCGTGAATTTCCGGTTGAGATGTGGATGCGCAATGGACGTGGCTTTGCTATGCTGATAGGCTTGACGATTGTATAGGGTGAGGTGAGAGATGAGTATTGAATTTGAAATTCCAAAACCAATAGCACAACAGCAATTTGTGCTGAAAACTGTAGCTGAAGAGATGATGCGCTCTGTCTCTCGACAGCTGGACGAGAATGAGCACACGATCCCGTATAGCTACATTGAATTTATGCACCAGGCTATGAAAGCTACTGGTGCAGGGTCATTGACGTCGAAGGATGAAAAGCAAGATGAAGCGAGTGAGGCAAAATCTGATAAACCGAAGCATCCACCAATTGGGTATCAATTGTTAGCCCATATGATAGAAATGATCTCCTGGGGTGACGTGGGTATGTACCTGGTAACCCCAGGTGGTTTGTTGGGTGCAGCCGCGGTAGATGCAGCCGCTTCGCCAGAACAAAAAAAGAAATTCCTGGCGCGCTTTGCGGAGGAGAAACCAACCTTTGCTGCCATGTGCATGACCGAACCAGGAGCTGGTTCGGATACTTCAGCTATCAAAACCACCGCTGTATTGGATGAAAAGACCAATGAATGGGTCATCAACGGTGAAAAAATATTTGTCACTGCCGGGCATAAGTCATTAATCCCTGATGAAAAATTTGGTGATGGCTTTATTGTGGTCTGGGCTTCAATTGATCTCTCTGCGGGTCGGGCAGGAATGCGCGGATTTGTTGTGGAAGCAGGTACCCCGGGCATGTCTGTGACCAAATTGGAGCACAAGTTGGGAATCCGCGCCAGTGACACAGTATCAATCGCACTTGTTGACGTTCGTGTGCCATTCGACCACGTGCTTGGCAGCCCGACAGTCGAGAAAAAAACAGAGAAGGGTTTCAAGAAAGCCATGGCAACCTTCGATGCCACTCGCCCGCTCGTTGCAGCGACTGGGATTGGTGTGGCACGAGCTGCGTTGGAATTTGTAGTGGAGAAGTTGGCTGAGAATGGAATCGAGATACGTTATGGACTGCCCAGAAGCAAGTTGACGAATATCGAGCGGGAAGTGATTGATATGGAGATCATGCTTCGCGCCGGCTGGTTGATGACTATCAAGGCAGTCTGGATGGCAGATAACGGTAAACCGAACGTACTTGAATCGTCGATGAGTAAGGTCAAGGCCGGAGATGTGTCCACAAAAGTCACACAAAAAGCTGTCGAATTGCTTGGGCCTTTAGGTTATAGTCGAGAGTTTTTGATTGAGAAATGGTTCCGTGACGCCAAGATCACCGACATCTATGAAGGCACGGGGCAGATTAATCGTCTGGTAGTGGCTCGTCAGATTTTGGGCTACGGCGGGCGAGAATTGAGGTAATGTTTTGTGGGGGAGTAGGTAACACTACACCCCTACGGGAGGATTTACTATGAAATATCATGTTCATAAAGCTGTCGTCATTGGTGCTGGAACTATGGGAGCCTCCCTGGCGGCACATTTTGCAAATACGGGCATCCCAGTCACATTATTGGATATTGTTCCTAAGGATGCACCAAAGGATGATAAGAAAGCACGCAACGAGATTGTCCAAGCAGGTTGGGATGCTTGTTTGAAGGGCAAACCGGCCAATATTATGTCTTCAGATTTGAAGACATTCGTCTCACTTGGTAACCTGGAGGATAATTTCGATGTCATCGGTGAAGCCGATTTGGTAATTGAAGCTATCATCGAAAATTTGAAGATCAAACAAGAGTTGATGACCCGCATTGACAAGATTCGCAAAGATACTGGGATCGTTGCCACCAATACATCTGGCATACCTGTCAAAGACATTGCCAAAGGCCGCTCGAAAGGCTTCAAGCAGCACTTCTTGGGGATGCACTTTTTCAACCCGCCACGTTATTTAAAACTATTGGAACTCATTCCAACTGATGACACATCTACTACAGTCATTGAGTTCATCAGTCATTTCGGAGAGTTCCGGTTGGGTAAGGGAATTGTGCTATGTAAAGATACACCGAACTTCATTGGCAACCGCCTTGCCTTTGGGACGGGTGCATTCAGCATGCACTATATACTAGAAAATGACTACACCGTGGATGAAGTAGATTCCATTACCGGACCATTGATTGGACGCCCGAAAACTGCAACATTCCGTTTGATCGACTTGGTGGGTATTGATGTGTGGGAACACGTCGGCAAGAATCTGGCTCCTGCCATCCATCATGATAAACTGGGGCAGCAATATCTCTCATCGGAGAAGCCAATGGAGCTAATTGCCACTATGGTAGAGAGGGGTTGGTTGGGAAATAAAACCAAGATCGGGTTTTACAAGATGGTGCGTGAGAACGGCAAGAAGAAGTTCTTATCATTAGATTTGGAATCACTGGAACATACACCTTCTGAGAAGCCGCGCTTCGATTCAATTGGAAAAGCCAAAGACGCGGAAACACTTGGCGAAAAACTCAAAGTTATGCTGGGCGAAGATGATAAAGCAGCAAAATTAGTTCAGGCTATGCTGTATCAATCCTTCCAGTATGCGTCATCAATAATTCCTGAAGTCGCCGATTCGCCCAAGCCGCTGGACGACGCAACACGTTGGGGTTTTATGCATGAAGCCGGTCCCTTTGAAATCTGGGATATGTTAGGTATTGCCGAAATAGTCGAAGTGATGAAGGCAGGGGGCTATGGCCCGGCTGGTTGGGTTGATGCAATGCTCAAGTCCGGAAAAGATGCGTTCTACCAATATGATAACGGAACCAAGGTCGGCGTGTATGATATCACCAAGAAGGATTACGTCCGCATCGAACGCACTCCAGGTCTGGTTTTGCTCAAGGAACAGAATGAAATCTCGAAAAATGCCGGCGCCAGCCTGTATGATATGGGTGACGGTATCGCCTGTGTAGAGTTCCATACAAAAATGAATACTCTCGATGAAGATATATTCGAGATTGTAAATGAAGGATTAAATCGGACTGAAACAGAATTCGATGGACTGATAATCGGCAATGAAGCCGACAATTTCAGTGCAGGAGCGAATCTGTTCATGGTGGTCGTGGCTGCACAACAGAAGATGTGGGACCAGCTTGAACCAGCCATTAAAAATCTTCAAGACATGAACATGCGCATACGATATTTCCCTAAACCGGTGGTTGTCACTCCGGCAGGATTAACCTTAGGTGGTGGTTGCGAAATCACAATGCACGCTTCGCGCGCGGTTGCTGCAGCTGAGACTTACATCGGTCAGGTAGAATTAGGAGCTGGCGTCATTCCTGCTGGTGGGGGGACAAAGGAAATGATGCGCCGCATAATTAATCCTCCCATGCGTACACCCGATGCAAATGTGTTGCCATTCTTGCAAGAGGCGTTTTTGAATATCGGGCAAGCAAAAGTAGCGACCAGTGCTGAGGAAGCTCGACAGATGGGAATTTTAGGTCCGGAAGACCGCGTAGTGCTCAATCGTGACCATCTGCTCACCGAAGCCAAGAAAGAAGCCCTACACATGATCGCGTCTGGCTATAAACCACCCGCACCTGAACCGATTTTTGCTCCTGGACGCGATATGTTGGGCGCATTGCAGATCGGTGCCTGGAGCTTCGCAGAAGGTAAATTCATCACCGATTTCGAACTGGTGATTGCCCAGAAATTGGCATTTGTAATGTCGGGGGGCGTGCTGAGCAAACCAGGTTGGGTCAGCGAGGGTTATATCCTTGACCTGGAACGCGAAGCATTCCTGTCGTTGTGTGGTGAGGAGAAAACTCAAGAGCGCATGTGGTCTTTGCTGAACACCGGCAAGCCGCTACGGAATTAGGAGGTAGACATGACTAGAGAAGCTGTAATCGTTAGCGCGGTGCGGACTCCTATCGGCAAAGCCAAACGTGGATCACTAACCACGGTCAGGCCCGACGAGATGGCTGCTACCGTTATTAAAGAGTTGCTCAAGCGGACGCCGGAACTCGACCCCGCTGAAATTGAAGATGTGAAAATCGGCTGTGCCTTCCCCGAAGGCGAGCAGGGTATGAACATGGCGCGTATGATCGCTTTACGTGCTGACTTGCCTATCTCCGTTCCCGGCGAGACCATTAACCGTTACTGCGCATCAGGTGTGCAGAGTATTGCGCATGCCGCCTATGCTATCCTGAAAGGCGATATTGAGATTGCCATCGCAGGCGGCACCGAGTCTATGACGATGGTTCCAATGGCAGGATATAAGTTTTCGCCTAACCCACACTTTGCACAAGATCTGCCGCATTATTACACCAACATGGGTTTAACTGCCGAGAACGTGGCAGAAAAGTATGATATTAGTCGTGAAGATCAGGATGAATTCTCTCTGAAGTCTAATCAGAAAGCGGCCAAAGCTGTAGATTCCGGCCTGTTCGACCCCGAACTGGTTCCGGTGGAAGTAGAAATAGTTGAGCTGGATGAAAATGAGAAGCAAGTTACACATAACTTCACACTAAAACGCGATGAAGGTCCACGGGGCGATTCAACTTTAGAAGCGTTAGCAAAATTACGCTCAGCCTTCAAAGATGGAGGCACAGTGACTGCCGGCAATTCATCCCAGATGTCGGATGGCGCTGCTGGTGTAATCGTCATGTCTGCTGATAAAGCTACTAAATTAGGACTGAAGCCCATGGCTCGTTTTGTTTCATTCGCGGTAGGTGGCGTCGAACCCGAATTAATGGGGATTGGCCCGATAGTAGCGATTCCCAAAGCTTTGGAGAAAGCTGGCTTGAAACAGGATGATATTGACTTATTTGAACTCAACGAAGCCTTTGCAGCGCAATCCTTGGCAGTGATGCGCACGCTTGAACTTGATCAGGAAAAAGTCAATGTCAATGGCGGCGCGATTGCATTGGGTCACCCGTTGGGTTGTACAGGAACAAAATTATCCACACAATTGTTCTATGAGATGGGTCGCCGCAAGTCAAAATATGGCATGGTGACCATGTGCATTGGTGGTGGTATGGGAGCCGCTGCGGTGTTTGAGAATTTACAATAAATATCCAGCAGGGGCAATTCATACCGCTGCTCGACACTTTGAATCACCCCTACAGATACTAAAAAAAGGAGAAACAATATGCCTCTCACAATCAAAGACCTGATGTCTAAAATGCCTGGCGCATTCCTTCCGGATAAAGCTCCCGGGTTGGATGCGGTCATTCAATTCAAATTTACCGGTGATGAACCCGGTGATTGGTACGCAGCAATCAAAGATGGCAAAGTGGATGTACAGCAGGGTGAGCACGATGAGCCCAAGATGACTCTCACGGCTGATTCAAGTGACTATGTAAGAATATTTACAGGTGAACTGGATGGTATGCAGGCATTTATGCAGGGAAAGTTAAAATTAGCCGGTGATTTGAATCTGGCGATGAAGCTAACTCAAATGTTCAAGATACGATAATGATAAGCGGCGACCAGAAGGTCGCCGCTAGCTAATTGAGCATAACCCCAAAATTTGATTTTAATAATTTACGATACTCTTCATCATTAATTACTCGTTGTTTCTCCCGTTGTCCATCCGTCGTGATGGTCAAATTTTGAGAGTCACGTGTTACACGCCCGG
>CAZCPP010000071.1:0-15212 GCA_964500655.1 uncultured Anaerolineaceae bacterium
TTTGTCCATACACCTATCTTAATCGCTTTCAATCGAAAATGCGTAACTACAGTAAAGGAAAAAGAAATGATTGCTAAGAAAGAAGGCGAACCAACATCAACAAAAGAGCTTCATAAACAGCTCCGGCAAATGGAAAAAGATTATGTTCTCCATTCTTGGTGCGTTCAAAACCAGTATGATGCTCCGGTAGTTGTAGGGGGAGAGGGTTCAAGTTTCTTGGACATGGATGGAAAAAAGTACTTAGATTTTAGCTCACAAGCAATGTGCAATACACTTGGACACCAACATCCACGTGTTGTCAAAGCCATTCAAAAGCAGGCTGGTGAACTTTGTTTCGTGCAGGGAACTTGGGCGACGATCCCTCGAGCGAACCTGGCAAAAAAAATGATCCAGGTCAGCCCTCCTAACATGGGTAAGGTTTTCTTCACTACAGGTGGCTCCGAAGCCAACGAAAACGCAATTAAACTTGCCCGCTTTTACACAGGAAAACAAAAGATCATATCGCGTTATCGTTCATACCATGGGGCTTCTGCAGGATCTATGAGCCTCTCTGGCGATCCTCGACGCTGGCCAGTTGAACCAGGTATAACTGGGATCGTCCGTGCAATGGATTGCTACTGTTACCGCTGCAGTTTTGGATTGGAAAATCCCTCCTGCAACATCCGCTGCGCTGAGCATATCGCTGAGCTGATCATGCTGGAAGGCAAGGAAACTGTGGCTGCTGTGATTATCGAGCCAATAGTTGGGAGCAACGGCATCCTTATCCCACCGGATGAATATCTTCCTCGAGTGAGGGAGATCTGCACAGAAAACAACGTTTTACTCATTTGCGATGAAGTAATGACAGGTTTTGGGAGAACGGGTGCCTGGTTTGCAAGCCAACATTGGAATGTAGAACCTGACATGATCACGACCGCCAAAGGTTTGACGGCTGCTATGATTCCTTTGGGGGCATTGATCATCTCCAAAGAGATCGCTAGTTTCTTCGAGGATAAAATGTTATTCGCAGGTCTGACCTACTTAGGACATCCTCTGGCGTGTGCAGCCGGTGAAGCAACCCTGGATGTATATGAAGAAGAGGGATTGATCGAGAAATCGCGGATTTTGGGCGAACACATGCTCCATCGCCTTAATGAAATGAAACATCGCCACCCCAGCATTGGAGATGTACGGGGAAAGGGATTATTTGCTACCATCGAACTAATTAAAGACAAACTCACACGCGCTCCTCTGGCCGATTTCAACACTAGCTCACCAGCGATCGGCCGTATTGTGGCCGAAGCACGCGAACGGGGAATATGCTTCTCTGCCCGATGGAATTTCTTTATTTTTGCTCCCCCACTAGTGATCAGCCAGCAGGAGCTGGATCATGCAATGGATATGCTCGACGAACTTCTTGTGTATGCTGACAATGAAGCAAAACCTTTGTGAGGGTGTTCAAAAAAAATATGAATTAGAAAACAGAAAGGATTAAACCTATGGATGAAGAAACTTTGAAAAGAATTGGGACTGAAATGCATACCGAAATTTTCGGGGAGGATGGAGCCCCTTGGCGGGAGAAATTTGCCAATATAAACTCTGACGCAGTTGACTACCTGATGAAATACTGTTTTGGAGCCTATTATTGCCGCCCAGGAGTTGATTTGAAGATCCGCGAGCTATGCACTGTGGCTGCATTGGCAGCTCTTGGTAGATGGCCGCAACTGAAAAGCCATATTGGAGGGGCTCTACGGGTAGGAGCCAGCAAAGAGGAGGTGACTGAGATCCTACTACAGATGCAGAACTACGCCGGCTGGCCGGTAACCCTGACCAGCTTGGAGGTAGCATCAGAAGCCTTTGCAAGCTTCGATATTGAACAGAAAAATAATTATAATCAGCTAGATTCCAGATGAAAGCGCTTGTAAAAGTCCAAAAAGGTCCTGGATTTTTGGAGTATATTGATATCCCTGAACCACATCCGAGTCCCGGGGAAGTTAAAGTTCAAGTAAAAGCATGTGGCATTTGTGGCACAGATATACACATATGGCACGATAATTTCCGAAACATTCCTCCGGTCGTGCTTGGCCATGAATTCAGCGGAATAGTAACTGAATTGGGTGAAGGAGTAAAGAACATTTCTATCGGCCAGAAGGTTGTTTCAGAAGTGGTCTTCCAAATCTGTGGAAATTGCCGAGCCTGTAAAACAGGCAATTATAACCTCTGCCTGACTCGCCGCGGCTTGGGTTGGTCCACTAACGGTGCTTTTGCTCCATATACATTGGTTGAGTCCAAAAACATTCACTCGATGCCCGAAAATTTATCATTTGAGGAAGCTGCCCTCAGTGAACCTCTAGCCGTAGCAACCTATGCAGTTTCAGAATTGACTGGAGTGTCAGCTGGTGATTTGGTATTGATTACTGGCCCTGGACCGATAGGACTCCTTACAGCCCAGATTGCTCTAGCAGAAGGTGGCCGAGTGATTATTACAGGCACTAATGCCGATAAAGATCGCCTAAGTTTAGCACAGGAGTTGGGTGTCCATTCGGCTGTTAATATCGACAAAGATGATGCCCTTGGGTTGGCGCGACAGTGGGGTGATGACCTTGGAGCTGATATTGTATTCGAATGTTCTGGAGCTCCAGCAGCTGCACGAATGGGTTTGGATGCTGTTCGGAAAGGAGGAAAATTCATGCAGGTGGGTTTGTTCGGCCAACCGATTGAGGTAAATTTTGACATGATTACTCTAAAAGAACTCAAAGTATTTGGTGTCTTTAGTAGCAATTGGCGCGGCTGGGATGGGGGACTTAAACTCGCAAGACAAGGCAAAGTAAGGTTGCATCCATTAATTTCACACACATTTCCTCTTTCCAATTGGTTAACTGCATTTGAGCTGATAGAAAGTAAGCAAGGATTAAAAATCATTCTCATTCCAGATGGTCAATAAGGAATGAGCGTATGTTAATAAAGGAGGATATATGGCAGGAATAGCATTTATAGTACTCGCAGACAACAGCATTCCGACTGAGCATCGGACAATACTACAGACTCCCGCTTATGACTTGACTGTTGTCGCCGTACCTGATTATCAGGCTGCTGTCCAAGTTGCAATAGAACTTTATGCCAATGGCATCGAAATAATCGAGCTTTGTGGAGGATTCGGGAATCTTGGAACAGCTGAAGTGGCACAGGCAATTCCGGGTGCCCATCTGGGAGTAGTACGATTCGATGGTCATCCTGGTCTTGGCGGAGTGAGTGGTGATGCTCATTACATTCGGAGATGATTATGAATATCGATAAGAAGGAATTATTTGAGTTGGAATCTCGGGCAAATACAATTCGCAAGGATATTTTAAAAATGATTGCAAATGCTGGTGCGGGTCACCCAGGAGGCTCACTGTCAATCGTGGAAGTAATCGTCTGCTTGAATTTCAAACTAATGCGAATTGATCCCAAAAATCCTCAATGGCCAGATAGAGATCGATTTATCCTTTCAAAAGGTCATTCTTCCCCAACAATCTATGCTGCCCTTGCAGACTTAGGTTTTTTCAGCAAAGATCACCTGATGACATTCGATCATGTAAATTCGATCCTTCAAGGACATCCTGATATGAAAAGTACCCCAGGGATTGATATGTCTACGGGTTCTTTAGGCCAAGGCTTGTCTGCTGGTGTGGGAATGGCCCTCGCCGGAAGATTGAAAAGACAGGATTTCCATGTTTATGTTCTGCTTGGCGATGGTGAATTGCAGGAAGGGCAAGTATGGGAGGCCATTATGCTTGCAGATAAATATCAGATAGACAATTTGACTGTGATAGTCGATGAAAACAAGTTGCAACTTATGAGTTCTATTGAAAATCTGATGCCTACGTCGCAACCGATGTCAGAAAAATGGCGTGCCTTCGGATGGAATGTCTTCGAGATGGATGGTCATAATATTCCTGAAATTCTCGAGACACTTACTTTAGCAAAGCAAATGCGAGATGGCCCCTGTGTAATTTTTTCTCACTCCATCAAAGGGAAAGGCATTTCATTTATGGAAAACCAGGTTGGTTGGCATTCGCGAGCTTTAACGGCTGACGAACTCTCCAATTCTCTTGATGAGCTGAGTAAATTTGATAAGGAGGTGCGCTAATGCCAGAACTTATTTCCATGCGAGAAGCATTGAATGGGGCATTGGTCGACTTAGGCAAGGAAAACCCGGATGTTGTTGTTCTTGATGCTGATGTAGCAATCGCCATTAAGTGCACCTCTTTTGCCGCTGAGTTCCCTGATCGATTCTTCCAGATCGGTATTGCTGAGCAGAATATGGCTAGTGTTGCAGCTGGAATGGCAACAGTAGGTCTGATCCCCTTTATTGGGACTTTCGCTTGCTTTGCAAGCTGTCGGATTGCAGATCAAGTGCGCACTTCGATTGCTCAGCCTGGTCTAAGTGTAAAAATAATGGCTCCATTTTCAGGTTTAAGAACCGGACAAACTGGTAAAACCCACCAAGCAGTCGAAGATATCGCGCTTTACCGCGGTATGCCGAACATGGTTATTGTTTCACCTGCAGATGGTGTTGAAACCGCGCAGGCAGTGCATGCAATAGCACGCTATCCAGGTCCCGTCTACTTGCGCCTAACACGCGATCCAGTTCCTGTAATATTCGGTGAAACCCATATTTTTGAAATCGGAGTTGCTTATTGGCTGAGAAAAGGTGCTGACCTGACTTTTATTAGTACTGGAAACATGACATCAATTGCGGTTAAGGCTGCCGAAGCTTTGTCAAGAACGGGACTGGAATGTACCGTTCTTCACGTGCCAACAATCAAACCTCTTGATGTTTCTGCGGTTGTCGAAGCCGCACGTATTTCAGGCATCGTTGTTACTATCGAGGAACATAACATCCTTGGTGGTCTTGGTGGGGCAGTGGCTGAAGCTCTTAGCGAGAATTTCCCTGTGCCGGTTCTCAGGATTGGTGTAAACGACTGCTTTGGAGAATCTGGACCTAACGAACCATTAATGGAAAAGTATGGGCTAACTGACCATCATGTGATTGAAAAAGCCCGTGATTGGGTAAATCGTTGGAAAAACACGAAGAACCTCTAATATTAGTACCCTGGTACAGTAAAAATATACTATCAAAAAGGATACATGTGTTATGAAAACAGACACCTGGAAAAACAGAGATTGGATCACAACGCAGGACTTCAGTAGAGAAGAATTTGATACTATCCTAGATTTAGCCGGAGATTTGAAACAGCGATTCCTTACAGGAGAACCTCATGATCTTCTGAAAAGAAAAACGCTATTCATGTTATTTTATAATTCTAGCCTGCGTACCCGCAATAGTTTTGAAGCCGGGATGACCCAGCTCGGAGGACATGCCCATTTTCTCGATGTTGCCAAGATATACACACCCACATTTGCAAAGAACCAGAAAGCCAGCCATAGCGAGGAAATCATGGATACAGCTCGCACTCTTAGCCGTATGGGGCATGGGATGGCTATTCGCTGTTTCGGGGACGCAGTAGACTGGCAATGGGGAATGGGTAATGAAGTGATAAAGGAGTTTGCCCGCTGGTCTGATATTCCGGTCATCAATATGGAAGACGACATGTACCATCCTTGCCAGGGTATGGCAGATATCATGACTATTCAAGAGAAATTCCATAATCTGGAGGGACGAAAGTTGGTCATGAGCTGGGCTTACGCTCCAGACAATAAAAAACCGCTCAGTGTAGCTCACTCAATGATTGATGTTGCCTCAAAGTTCGGGATGGAAATTGTTCTTGCACATCCCAAGGGTTTCGAACTTCACCCAGATGTTTTAAATCAGGTAAAGACAAACGCAGATTTTTCAGGAGGATCATTTTCGATTACAAACGATATGGATGAGGCCTGTCTTGGAGCAGATGTGATCTATGCAAAATCCTGGACCGCTCGTCAATTCTGGCCTCCAACTTCAGAGAAATTGGAGGATGAAAAGCTAAAATCATTGGCTGATGCAAATAAGGATTGGATCTGTGACTCACGCAGGATGTCACTGGGCAAGAAAACCGCAATATACATGCATTGCCTACCATGCACCCGGGGTGTTGAAGTCACAGCTGATGTTATTGATGGTGTTCAGTCTGCAGTCTTTGATGAAGCAGAGAACCGGATGCATGTACAGAAAGCAATCATGAGCCTACTGATGAGGTAAAGAGTCTCGAATATGTTTGACCAAGATGAGACAAGCCATGTATGACTTAATCATAAGCAACGGGCAAATTGTCACGCCTGACGGAATATTCCAGGGAGATGTCGCCATAAAAGGTTATCATATCTCGGCTATAGGACAGGTTTCCCTTGATTCTACGCGAATTATTGACGCCCAGGGTTGCTATGTGATGCCAGGTTTGGTGGATGCTCATGTGCATATGAAGTGTTCGGCTTGGAATGCTGTCTCTCCAAATGATTTCTCTGATGGCACCATTGCAGCTGCGTTGGGGGGCGTAACAACGATCTTAGATTTTGCCACTCAGACGCGCGGCCGACCAATGATGGAGGCTGTGGAGAAGTTACGGCTTCAGGCGGATGGTACTTCCTTTGTCGATTACGGTATGCACCTGTCGATAACGGATGCAAAACCTGAGACACTTGATGAAATCGAAACCATAATCGAATACGGCATCCCTTCATTCAAGTTGTTTATGACATATCGCTCGCATAACATTATGTTGGAGGATGGAGAAATCTTAGAAATTCTCAACCGGATTCACGAATGCCAAGGACTGGCAGGCGTTCATGCTGAGAATGATTCTATTGGAACTCGAAACTACCATCGTTTTGAAGCAGAGGGCCACCGTTCTGCCCGTTTTCATGCCCTGGCTAAGCCCAATTATGTCGAAGCCGAAGCCATCAACAGGGCACTTTTCTTGGCTCGGATAGCTGGGTGCCAGATATACATTTTCCATCTTTCAACAGGTGAGGGAGTTCAGCTCGTTCGTCAAGCTCGGCATAATGGGCAACCAGTATTGGCTGAAACTTGCACTCATTACTTAACATTGAATCGCGATCTACTTGATCGCCCGGACGGGCTCCATTGGCTGTGCAGTCCACCATTAAGGGATCACGCCGATCAAGAAATGCTGTGGGAAGCATTAAATGACGGTACGGTATCAGTAATAAGCACCGATGAAGCTGGGTTTCATGCTCGCGATAAGGATGCTGCGGCGGGAGGACCTTTGGAGAACGTCCCCAATGGCCTGCCAGGAATAGAATTCCGGTTGCCGGTCATTTTCACTTCCGGCGTTCTTGGTGGACGGGTTAGTCTGGAACAGTTCGTAGCCCTCAATTCGACAAATCCGGCCAAGGTTTTTGGTTATTATCCAAGAAAAGGTGCAATTGCCCCTGGTAGCGATGCAGATCTGATAGTGGTAGATCCTAAGAAGACTATTGTCTTAAGCAAAGAAACCCAAAATATGCTGGTAGATTGGTGTGCTTATGAAGGAATGGAAGTGAAAGGTTATCCTGCTTATACAATTCTACGAGGGAAGGTAATCGTTGATAATTACTCCTTCTGTGGCAGCCAGGGATCAGGAATATTTCTCCCTGGTTATAATGGTACACACTTGCTTGAGACATTAAATAGGAGCCAATAAATGGGAAATAATTCTTTTATACAGGTAGATTTAGAGTCATTGACCGTTTGTAAGGAACCCTCCCCGGGTGAGTGGAAAGGTTTGGGTGGCAGATCCCTGATATCAAGGGTGATTGGAAAGAAAATGCATCCAACCTGCAATCCACTAGGACCTGAAAATCTACTTGTGTTAACTACCGGCTTTATTGCTGGCAGCGGTGCATCGAGCTCAGATAGACTTTCTGTTGGGGGCAAGAGCCCGTTGACAGGCGGGATCAAGGAAAGCAATGTAGGAGGGAAAGCAGGTCAGGCTTTCGCTCGACTAGGTATCCGGTGTCTGACCTTTTCGGGAAGAGCGTCTACCTGGAAGATTGTCCACATTAGTAAAGAAGGCATTAGCTTTGAGAATGCCGATGACCTGGTTCAATTAGAAATCTATGAAGCAACCGCAAAGTTATATCAGAGATTTGGGAATAACATAGCAATTCTGACTATTGGCCCAGCCGGGGAAATGCTTCTTGCCGCGGCTAACATAGGTGTTGGAGACATAGATGGGATACCGGCTCGTCATGCCGGTAGAGGGGGTATGGGGGCAGTCATGGGCTCCAAACACTTGAAGGCAATTGTTATCGATCCTACTGATAGTGAACCACCGGCTTTTTACGATATGAATGCTCTCAAGACAGCCAACAGGCGTTTTTCTAAGGCTTTGTTAGAAAATCCCAGTACTGGAAAATCCTTGCCAATTTATGGTACAGCAGTGCTGATTAATACAATTAATTATTTAGAGGGACTACCAACTCGCAATTTTAGTAAAGGCAGTTTCGAATTGGCAGAGCAAATCAGCGGTGAAGCATTACACGATCTTATCATCAAACGGGATGGGAAGACTACCCACGGATGTATGCCTGGGTGTGTAGTCCGTTGCTCAAATGTCCTGCCGAATGAAAACGGACAGGAATTAACTCGTGCCTTCGAATATGAAAGCATTGCCTTGTTAGGTTCCAATTGCGGGATTGGTGATTTGGATGCAATCGGACGTCTTAACCACCGCTGCGATGAGCTTGGATTAGACACTATGGAATTAGGTGTTGCGATCGGAGTAGCCATGGAAGCAGGGCTTGTCTCCTTTGGTGACGCTGAAGCAGCGCTGAATTTGGTCAATGAAGTAGCCGCTGGAAGCGCTGTGGGAAGGGTATTGGGAAGTGGCGCTGCAATTACCGGTAAAGTCTTCGGTGTATCTCGAGTTCCAGTTATTATGGGACAGGCAATGTCTGCATATGACCCACGCTCTCTTAAAGGGATCGGTGTGACTTATGCAACATCGCCGATGGGCGCTGACCACACCGCAGGAAATGCATTACCTGGAAGTATACTGCCAGATGGTATACAACCTGATCCCGCACGATCAGAAAACCAGGTGCGATTATCCCGTTATCTTCAGCACCTTGCAATGACCTTTGATAGCTTAGGACTTTGTTGGTTTACGCGCGGGCCGATCTTAGCTGATCCTTCGCTCCTGATGGATATTCTGCATGCCGTAGATGGTGAAAGCTGGAATATGGAGAAGCTGTTAGAACAGGCTGGCGAAGCGCTTCAAGCTGAGCTTGCTTTTAACAGAGCAGCAGGTCTTGGTGACCAGTACGACCTGCCTTATTTCTTTCGCACTGAGCCTCTTGGTATGCAAGGTCGGGTTTTTGACGTTCCAGTACAGGAATTAAACCAAACTTTGAAGCGATCTTAGATAAATGTGTAATGACAAACAGGAATGAGAGATTCTATGAAAAAACAAAAAACTTCCCTGCAGATTGATTTTGCCGGCATCCTTTTTAAGAACCCATTCATCTTAGCATCCGGACCTCCAACTCGAGATGCTGATATGCTTCGGCGCGCCTTTGCTGCAGGTTGGGCTGGAGCTGTAATCAAAACTGTCCCATCTGAAAGGCTGATGCAGCGAGGCTTGACCAGAGAGCCTCGCCCTTTGCTGGCAACAGTTAAGGTTGGTAAGCGCAAGCTGGGTATGGGAAACATTTCGATCACGGGAGAATGGCGCATCCAAGAATGGGCTCAAGCAATGGTTTCACTTAAGCAGGAATTCCCTGAATGCCGTGTGATCGGAAGTATTGGTGCTGAGGTTATTCCCTTGGATTGGAAAAGGATGGCATCAGAAATTCAGTCAGCAGGATTCGATGGTATTGAACTCGATCTTTCCTGTACCCATGCTACATTAGGGCGTGAAACCCCCTTGGTAGTCGGTGAAGATCCAGAGCTTACTCACCAGGTGGTTGGATGGGTGAAAGAAGTGGCTGATATCCCTATTATCCCCAAGTTACCTGCCACAGTTCGCAATTGGCATGAAATTCTAGAAGCCTGCCACCAGGCAGGAGCATCTGGAGTAGCATCGATTAACACATTATCTGCGCTTATGGGTGTAGACATTGAAAAAATGGAGCCATACCTTAATTTAGGCGGATACAGCACATATTGTGGATACTCCGGGCCAGGTATCAAACCAATCGCATTACGTGTCATTTCTCAGATTCACAAGACATCCATATTGCCTGTATCAGGTATTGGAGGTATTTCTAACTGGCAAGATTCAGTCGAATTCCTCCTTTTAGGCGCTCGAACAGTCCAGCTTTGCACAGCAGTTATGTGGGGTGGATATAAAATAGTTGAGAAGATGATTTCCGGAATGAATGATTACTTGGAGAGTCATGATTTAACAAAACTTGAGCCCCTGATTGGCAAAGCAAATGAGTTGATAAAAGAAAGCATTTTCAAACTGGAGCCAGATCCCAATCTGGTCGCCCAAATCCAAAACACCTGTTCTAACTGTGGGCTTTGCATTACCGCTTGCTGGGATGGAGGTCATCAGGCAATCTATTCTGCTGAGGATCATACGATTGTTGATGAATACAAATGCGTTGGCTGCGCACTTTGTCTACAAGTGTGCCCCACAAACTCGATCGAAATGTACAGCAAACGATAGTGCTGACGCTAACGTTCCCTAGGATATGTTTGTAAATCTATTCTAGTACGAATCAATTCCTATCAGGATGGAGAAGAGAAATGAACAAACTTGGTTATACAGGAAAACTTCTACGAATCAATTTGACTCATGAGACGATTTCTAAAGAAGAATTGAATCCTCAACTCTTAAAAGATTACATCGGTGGAACAGGTTTAGGCGTGCGGTTAATGTATGATGAAGTTCCACCTGATATAGACCCATTAAGCGCCGAGTCTAAGCTCTTCTTCCTAACAGGACCAGTTACAGCCACTAGTCTTGGTACAGCAGGTAGGTTTGAAGTCGTTTTTAAATCCCCATTAACACGTATCATGTGCGATTCAAGTTCTGGGGGTTTCTGGGGGAAAGAAATTAAAAAAGCAGGATATGATGTTTTAGTTATTGAAGGGCGATCAGAGAAACCTGTATTCATTTGGATTAATGATGATTCAGTGGAAATCCATACCGCTTCTCATTTATGGGGAAAAGATACCGATGAGTCAATCAATGCTGTTAGGGTTGATTGCTCAGATGGAAAAGCATCTGTCCTTTGTATTGGGCAAGCCGGGGAAAACCTTGTGCCTATAGCTTGCATGATCAACGATGAAGGACGGACGGTGGGTAGGGGAGGTCCTGGTGCAGTAATGGGGAGCAAGAATTTGAAGGCCATTGTTGTTCGCGGCACTAAACCTGTCAAATTGGCGGATGCAGATGGATTTAAAAGTTTAGCGGTTTCATTAAACAAGATGAACGCGACATCACCAGGTATTGCAAATTTGCGTACTTATGGCACCGCCGAAGTAATGGATAGTAGTTGGCCAGTGAGTGATATTCCTGTGAAGAACTGGTCCGTAGGATCTAATGAAAAAATATGCACATGCTTGGGTGGGAAGAAAATGAAAGAAACAATGCTTGTAAAGCACGTTGGCTGCTACCGATGTACGATAGGATGTTCTCGCTGGGTAAAGATAAAAAGTGGCAAATACCAAATGGATGGTCCTGGCCCGGAATACGAAACCCTCGGTAGTTTGGGATCGATGTGTTTGGTGGATGATTTGGAAGCGGTTGCATACGCCAATCAATTGTGTAATCTGTATGGTCTCGATACAATCTCCTGTGGATCCACTATTTCTTTTTCGATGGAATGCTATGAGAAGGGTTTGATCACTTTAAAAGACACCAATGGGCTTGAACTGACATGGGGCAATAAAGCGGCTTTGATTGAGATGATAAAATTAATTGCAAAAGGAGAAGGTATTGGCAGTCTTCTAGGTCAAGGAACGCGCGCTATGGCGGAACAATTAGGTGGCGATGCGCTTGATTTTGCCGTGCAAGTTAAAGGTCTTGAGCTTCCAATGCACGACCCGCGCGCTTTCTTCTCATGGGCATCCAATTATGCAACAAGCCCGCGAGGAGGTTGCCACCTTCATGGTATGTCTGGCGTCTATGAGAATTCTCAAGATCCGATACCAGAATGGGGACTTACTGGTTTCTACCCCAGGCACAGTAATGAAGGGAAAGCTAACATAACTCGAATGGCTCAGAATTGGTCCCATATCGTGGATTCCTTGGTTATTTGCTACTTTGCAACCTTTATTCTCCAACCCTCTGATATGGCTGCTCTTTTAAACTTGGCAACAGGGGAAGCCTATACACCCAAAGAACTATTTATAATAGCCGAACGGATAAATGCTCTATATCGCGCATATAACTTTTTCTGTGGAATCCGGCCAAGCGATGATTCTTTACCATTACGGTCTATAACCCCGCTCTCAGAAGGTGGAGCTACAGGAAAAGTTCCTGATCTGGAGTATCAATTGAAAGAGTACTATGAGTTACGTAATTGGGATACGGAAGGACGTCCACGATTTGAAAAATTGGAGGAGCTCGGACTTTCTGATGTAGCACGAGATCTTTATCCATGATAGTAATTTTTCGCGTCTTTGGCATTTTTACAAACTATTTTGGAGGTTCAAAATTCTATATTGAGCTTCAAGAAGGAGCTTCCTTACGGAATTTGTTGGACAAAATTGATATGTCATGGGGTAAATCTTTGCCACCGCATGTATGGAATGCAGAAGAAAAAAAATTCAATCTCGGTGTTTTGTTGTGTGATAATCATGTTGATTTCACTGATGATGGAATCCTTTTAACAAATATGCAAGAGGTTTACTTGACCTATCCAATATCTGGCGGATAATTTTTTCGGTTACTTTTCAGGAGCGAATATTTGACAATGGTATGTTGAAATCAAAGAAATTTATTATTGCATCCACATAATAATCATAAAGGACTTTTTTTTAGCTTGGGGTATATGTTAATTATTATCTTACCGTCAAGTTAGATAATAATTAACATATATTTTAGGAGATCACAAATGGATTTTTCCCTTTCCGAAGAACACCTCATGATTGAACGCATGGTGCAGAATTTCACTCAAAAAGAGATTCTACCTGTGATCAAGGAATATGATCGCAAACAGGAGCCGATCCCGTTTGCATTATCTCGTCTTGGAGAATTGGGTATTCTGGGAATCTGCATCCCTATACGTTATGGCGGGCAGGGTATGGATTTCATATCCCTGGGACTGGCCTGCGAAGAGCTGGAAGCGGCTGACACCAGTTTGCGCGTGGCGATGTCGGTGCATGTTGGCTTATGTGCATTAACCTTATTGCAATGGGGCAGCGAAGAACAGAAGCAAAAATATTTGATACCTCTCGCCAGCGGACAAAAATTAGGCTGTGGAGTATTCACCGAACCAGGCATGGGCTCAGATGTGTCTAGTATGACTACCTCTGCCAAACTTGATGGGGATTCCTATGTTCTGAATGGCGAGAAAATGTGGATCTCTCTGGCTAGCAAGGCTGATTTTGCCATGGTTACGGTCCGTACCAATCCCGAGGCAACCCGCCCATCTGATCGCCTCTCCACCTTTATCGTAGACCTGAGCTCACCTGGCATCACGAGCGGCGATATTCACGGAAAATTGGGGGTGCGCGCTGGCTCAACAGGCTGAATCAACTTCCAGGATGTTCGTGTTCCGGTCGAAAACAGGATTGGCGAAGAAGGCGAGGGCTTTAAGATCACAATGAGCGCTTTTGACCACGGACGCTATACGGTTGCATCCGGTGCAGCAGGCATTGTGCGCGCCTCCCGGGATGCAAGCGTTCGCTATGCAAAGGATCGCATCAGTTTTGGCAAACCCATATCCCAACATCAGCTCATTCAGGAAAAGATTGCCCGCATGTCACAGGATTATGAGATCTCACACCTGCTGTATTTACGGGCTGGCTGGCTAAAAAACCAGGGTGTTCGTAACACCTTGGAGACTTCTTACGCCAAGAAATTCGCCACCGAAGCCTCCTTCCGGGCAGCAGATGACGCCATCCAGATCCATGGTGCCTATGGTTTTAGTGATGAATATGATGTGGAACGCTACTTGCGCAATGCACGTGGCGCAATTATTTATGAAGGCAGCTCCGAGATCCAGACCCTCATCCAGGCTGGTTATGCCCTCGGTGAACGGCAGGAAAAACCCTTGCGCTGTGAAATGCCGGCATTTGATGCAGAAACTTGGCAGAGATAATAAACAATGGGTAATAAATACTTATAGTGAATCAAATAGTGGAAATTGGAAAGTAGTTTGAGCTTTAAATATTGGTTATAAATTTCTAAAAATTTCACCGATTTTAGCTGTCTATTAATAACCATATCCCTTATTTTAATTATTCAATAACCGTATTAACTCGCCTGTTGTGCTGGCAACTTATTTCATCCCGTACCCTTTAAAAACCCGTAGGGTACAAAAACCTTATCCCAAATATAAAGGCGTGAAAATTCATGGACAATCCCTACTTGCAGCAGTTTGAATCGATACAAATACCGGCTGAACCAAAACAGGATCTGGAGATCTGATTTCCAGAGAATACTTACCGTAAAGTGTGCCATCTTTCAAAAATGCAATGTACCTGGATGTATATAAACGTACCTGGACGTATCTAAACGTACCAAAACGTAAGTGGACAATTCTATCAACGTCATATAAAATCTTGATTGACGTGGTTGCCTAAGAGCCAGCAAGAGCGGCGAGACTGCAAAGGCAATATTGTGCAAGACGAGGTGTGTTCCCTGTGGGAAGGGAACGCGCCTTTTTTATTTTCCGCAGCAGGAGAGGCCATGAGTATTTTTGTCTTTGATAAACCAGATAACGCCCAGGAAGCACTGACATCCCTGCTCGCAACGCTGGCCGGGATGATCGATCTGCCCCAGATCTTTGTCCTGATCAAAGTGGTAGATGAGCCGCGCGAGCAGATCGTGAGCTGGCGTTTTGTAAAAATTATGAAAGCGTTTCTTGCGCAGGCATTTACATTTGGCAGGCCGGATAGCGCTGACACGGCGGAAGAGCTTCGAGACGCGCTGGATGTTATAGACGATGATGTTCCATTGCTGGGGGTGCTGGTCAAATACAAAAACTCACAAATTGTAAACTGGAGATTTCTCGAAGCATACAGGAGTACGCTGTTGGCATCGATCTTGCCAGAGGATAAGGAGAACTAATGTCGAAGAAAAAGATTTTATCTACTTTCTTTTTACTACTGGCAATCACATTGACTTTTATCG
>CAZCPP010000072.1:0-14459 GCA_964500655.1 uncultured Anaerolineaceae bacterium
GGAATTTATTTGCAGTTCCAATCATCAATACCACATCACTGTTCAAATCTCCCACCCGCACCCCACGCCCTACTAATACACCCCAGCCACTTCGCCTAGTATCTACGCCCACCAGCTACTACCTTCCATCCGAACCCGAATGCACCCTATGGTCGAGCATAAACTCTGCTCACTTAGGTCGTGAACTCTGTGTCTATGGCAATGTCTATGCCTATGATCTCCCCCCCTGGGGCGGCTCTCGCATCTACTTCGATACACCAAGAAACTTCTTTATGGTCAGTAGCAGCTTCTCTTTTCCCGATCTAGAACGTGGGAAGTGTGCAATGGGTGAAGGGACAATTGAAAAATCTGCCGAAGGCAAGCTGTATCTCAACGTCAAAGACGATCTCTATTATTGCGAATGAAAGGTATATAACCTAATGCCCACGTAAACATTACAGACCCTTCAGTAGCCTCGCCCCCGGAGTAGGTTAGCATTCGCGGGTTAGTCTGGTAACCTTCATGTCTTCCCAAGCTACCATTCGTCGGTTCGAATCCGATCACCCGCTCTCTACACGATTTCTTTCGAAATCGTGTTTTTTTATCTATATTTTGCCATTACATTTCTGCAAGGCAGCTGTTATGAAAACACAAATATCCTGCATGTAAAATCTACACTGGAGTAAATCTATGCTAAACAATGCCACCATTCTGTATGTTGAAGATAACATCGACAACAGGACTCTTGTGAAGAGAGTATTGATGGCTGATGGGTACACACTCCTTGAAGCAGTCGATGCCGCACAGGCCCTTGAAATCATCAATAATACTCATCCAGATCTGATCCTAATGGATATCAACATGCCAGATATGGATGGTTACTCTCTAACATCAAAAATTAAAAAAACACCTGGGCTTGAAACGATTCCCGTTGTTGCCCTAACGGCGAATGTGATGCGTGGGGATCGGGAGAAATCGCTTGAGGCCGGATGTGATGGATATATTCAAAAACCAATAGATATTGACTTGCTTTCTGAGCAGATTGAGCAATTTTTGAGGAGATGAGATGGCACACGCCGAATCAAATACCACCAATACACAGCCCAAAAAAGCCGCCATTCCAAAGGATACAACCGTTCTTGTTGTTGAGGACAATGTATCCAACTTTGTGCTAATTGCGCGCATGTTGGGATATTTGGGAATCCATTGCGAATGGAAGACTTCAGGCTACGAGGTCGTTGAATACGCTGATACACTGCCTCGTTTGGATCTCATTCTAATGGACATTCGTCTGCCTTATGAAGATGGATACGGCGCATTAAAAAAGATAAGAGCGTCTGATCACCTACGGTCTACACCTATCGTTGCTGTAACTGCTGAAGCGAGCAGTGAACAAATCTCGAAGGCACGTGCTGCGGGATTTGATGGTTTCCTCGGAAAGCCGCTTGATCCTGATCGCTTTCCGGAACAAGTCCGCCGAATTCTCAGTGGCGATCCCGTTTGGGAGTTGAGTTAATCAAATGACGATCAATATGATTGATACTACTCTGGAAGTGTTGGCAAAATCTCTGGAGCATTCTCCATTTCCGACAGTATCATTTTTATTTAAGATAAATGTGCTGAACCTCCTGAACATATCAAATCTTTCGAAAGTATCAACTAAAGACCCCCTTCAGCAACAAATAGATATAAATCCTGACCAAGTTCAAAAGGTTCTTCAAGGGGAAGTAAAGACATATGGCTTATCAAGCACCACAACATTTTCCCCGCAATTATTCGAATTTGCATCTAATTTAAGTTTCAAAGAAGTTGCGATATTACCAGTTGCTTATAAAGAGAAACTTTACGGGCTTGTAATGGTTGGCAGTTATGAGGAGGGTTTGATAACGACTAAAGAGTTAGCGCCTTATGAAAGTGCTGTTCAGTTAGCAAACACAATCTTCGAGCAAACAAATACCATCAAACAATCTGAGGCTCTATCCATTGCATCTGGATCCACAACCGAAATCAGCCAGAGCATTGCTGCATCTGGAAACCTTGAAAATATCTTCAAAATTATCCACGAGCAAATCCGAGAAAAAATTGGTAATTACAGCCTTATCATTGCGTTGTATGATGAAAAAACTGACTCTATCCGAATACCATATTTTTATGGCGAAGAAGATGTCAAATCGATTGATGCTTTCCCACTTGGCGAGGGGTTAACTTCCATATTAATTCGCACAAAACAACCGTTAATGCTAACAAAGGATTATGAAAAACGGGCTGAGGAGTTGGGCGCGAAAAGTTCAGGAACGCCGCCAAAGTCTTGGCTCGGTGTACCGTTGCTCGTCGAAGACAATGCAATCGGCAGCATCATGATTCAAGACCATGAAAAGGAAGAAGCTTTCACAGACGCTGACTTACAAGCCCTATCAACGCTTGCGCGGAGAGTAGCTGGTTTCGTATACAACGCAGGTATTGTAGATGATTTACGTCGACAACTTTTTCAAGTTCAGGCCGCTGCGGAGATAGCCCGTGATATCAGTTCTGCCCTCAATTTGGATGAACTTCTTCTTAAAGCTATAAACTTAACCCGCGAACGGTTCAACTTTTACCATGCAGCAATTTTCCTAATCGATCCGGCAGAAAAAATTGCTGTAATTCGTGAAGCAACCGGCAAAGCTGGAGCTCACATGAAACGGACGAGTCACAAACTTACCATTGGATCAAAGTCAGTTGTTGGATTTGTTGCTGGTAAAGGAGAGCCCCTGGTTGTTAATGACACGCTAAATGATGCCACGCATTTACCAAATCCCATGCTTCCTGATACTCGATCAGAGGCAGCAATACCTCTAAAAAGTGGCGACAAGATTTTGGGCGTACTTGATGTACAGAGTAAGACACCATATTCATTTAGCCCGAACGATATTGACATTTTACAGGTTCTGGCAGACCAATTAGCAATTGCGGTAAACAAAACTGAGCTTTTTGCCGAGACTCAAGAACATTTATCACAGCACCGCCTTCTACATCACATCACAACTTCGGCTGCTTCCGGCTCAACACTGGATGAGGCGCTAACAGCCACTGTTGAGGGTTTGCAGGTAACATTGGGTGGTGATCGAGTTACTATCTTGCTTTCTGATGAAGAACGGGAAAACCTGGTGGTTAAAGCATGGGTTGGTTATTCAGAAGAAGCCGATAATCTAATCATACCATTTGGCTCGGGGATTACTGGTTGGGTTGCTGCACATCGTAAACCACTTCGAGTGAGTGACATCACCCAAGATGCGCGATATATTGAGGTAAGTGCAAATACTCGCTCAGAACTAGCTTTACCACTCATCTTCCGAAGTGATATTCTTGGGGTGCTAAACGTTGAGAGCGAGCAAGTTTCTGCATATACAGAAAATGATGAGGAGATGCTAGGAACATTGGCTGGCAGCTTGGCAGCCATCATCGCAAACGCTCGCCTCGTTGAACAAATCCGCAAACAGGCAGAACGCGAGCGCCAATTGTACGAAATTTCCAGTAAAATCCGGCGCTCTACCGATTTGCAAACCATTTTATCTACAACCATCAAGGAACTTAATAGAGCTACAGGCGCTCGAAGAACCGAAATCTCGGTTGGCATACCCGAGAGCGAACCTGTTACTTTGCCCGAGGAGAGGGATATGACTCCCGACATGGATGAATAAAGATATGGATACTTCTGCACAACCACAAAGCTTTTTTAATCGCTTATTAGCCAAAACCGGTGGATGGTACGTAATCATTGCTATCCTCATGACTCAAATTACGGCATCTATAACTATTCTTCTTGGCATCATCTTCGAACAGCTAAACGGCGATTACTCACCAGAAATCAAATCAATTCTCCGCAGTATTGAGATGATCGGTGTACCAATTGCCATTTTCGGACTGATTGGTATATCCTTTATTCTTTCTCGCAATATCCGTTCTCAGATTAGAAATTGGAAATACAATCCAGAAGCATTCAAAAAAATCACAAGTTATCGGGCCTGGAGAGATACGCACACAATTACGTGGAGATATGCTCTTACAGCAACCTTACTTGCTTTCATTTGTGTTGTGATCCCACGAACTGGGATGTTATATATTTCCAATATGGCATCATTCGATCAGGCAATTTATAGTCTTATTGCTGGAGTTATCACACTACTAGCGTTTATTCCATTTTCTACAGCCATATTGGATCGATTAATGATTCCGGTTCGCAAGATATTGCTTCCAGATGATTTCGAACAACAATTAGCCGGTCGAGGAAAACTCAAATTGATATACAAAAACCAGGCTATGATCTTTATATCCCTTTCTCTAACTGCCCTATTAATCGCTCCCGTTGGCTACCACCAAACAACAAAAGTTCTTTACGAAGAAATCGGTTCGCAAGGCGTGCTGTTAGACCTTCAAATCCAATCGGTAATATTAAGTGGTTTCGCGATTATTTTCGCATCAAGTTTATCCTTTCTGGTTACCAGATCCACCTCAAATTCCCTGCGGCAGCTTTTAGAAACATTCCAAAAAGTAGAAAAGGGTGATTTATCTAGCCGCACTCCAGTAATTTCTTCTGATGAAGCTGGTGAATTGGCAATTTACTTTAACCGCATGATTGCTCGACTTGAAGAGTTGCAAATCAATTTGGAAAGTAAGGTAGGTGAGCGTACATCTCACCTGCAAGCAATTAACGCCGTTGGGCGTGCTGCTACTTCCATCCTCGATCCTGATGAACTACTCCATCGTGTTGCAAATCTGATCACTGAGGAGTTTGACTTCTATTACTCTGCGATATACCAGATAGACGAAAGCGGTCAATGGGCTGAGCTCAAAGAAGCAACTGGCGAAGCTGGTCGTGTCTTGAAAGAATCTCAGCACCGTATGGTTGTTGACAATTCGAATTTGATTGGACAATCCATCGGTTCAAGGCAAGCAAAGGTTGCCTTCGACGTCGGCGATAACGCGATTCGCTTTAACAACCCATTATTACCATATACCCGTTCGGAAATTTCTCTTCCGCTTTATATAGGCAACCGAATCCTTGGCGCGCTGGACGTTCAATCCACTCAGGAATCAGCCTTTACTGAAGGTGATATCGAAACCTTGCAGAATATGGCTAATCAGGTAGCTATCTCGCTTGACAATGCACGTCTCTTTCAGGAAACGCGCCAGAGCCTGAGCGAGATGCGTAACATTCAAAAAAAATATTTACGTGAAGCCTGGATAGAATCCAATTTACCCCAAAGTGGTGTATCCCTCGCTGTTGGAGAAAGCAGCGAAGGCGATGAAAAAAACCTGGTCGAGATCCCCATTTCCCTCCGAGATCAACAGATTGGTGAAATCAGTATTGAAGGTAGTGAACCATTGTCATCAGAAGAAAAAAATTGGGTCCAAGCAATTGTCACACAAGCCGCTTTAGCGTTGGAAAACGCACGCCTACTTGAAGAAAGCCAGGCTTCTGCCATGCGAGAGAAATTCGTAACTGAGATCAATAGCAAAATTTGGGCGTCCACATCCATTGACGGCGTTTTGCAAACTGCCGTCCGTGAGCTTGGGCAAGTGTTGGATGCATCAGAAGCGACAATTGAGATTGATGTAGATGGAGAATAGAGGATTTTTATGAGCATCTCTCAACCTGTTCAAACCATTAGCTCCACCAAAGATAAAGGGAACTGGCAGGAAGATTTTCTGCAAAGGATATTAATCATCTCGGCAATATTTGGGTTGTTTGCATTAATTCCTGCAGTGATGAGTGCAGATGAAATAATCTTACAAGGTGTTTATATTGGTGTATACACAATACTGGTTGCCTCCATTCTGATCCGCATACCCTATAAAATTAAAGCTGGAATTTTTGTTACATTGCCTTTAATTTTAGGAATCGGCAGTTTATCCGAAGTCGGAATTCGCGGAGATTGTATTTTTTGGTTGCTTGCACATGTTGCAATTTCCGCCCTCCTTATCGGGTACCAGGGTGGAGTAATATCAATTATGGTCAGCGAGATTGTCATTGGGGTATCGGGATTTCTAATGTTAAACGGCTATTTCACACCCACGGATCCTAGGTCATTAGAAGGAACACTAGCAAATTGGATTACATCTGCAGTCTCCCAATTAATGATTTCATTAGTAGTGATGTTGGGGATACGAATGCTCCAAGCAGGTTTCGATCAAGCACGTTCTGACATTGAAGAAATGCTTGAAACTGTTCGTGATTCACAAGCAGGGTTAGAAGAGCGCGTTGAAGAACGAACCCAAGAGCTTGCCCGAAAAACAAATCAAATGACAGCCTCAACCATTGTTGCCCATCAAACAGCCTCCATTCAAGACATGACCACATTGCTGAACAGTACTGTTGATTTGATTGCAAAACAATTTGGCTATTATTACGTTTCAATTTTCCTGATCAATCCACGAGGCGATTATGCAACCCTACAGGCGGCCTCGTCTGAAGCAGGCAAGCAGCTAGTGGATCGTGGTTTCAACTTACGGGTCGGAACCGAAGGTATTGTAGGATTTGTGGCAGCTGAAAAGAGGCCCCGTATCGCACTGGATGTCGGTGAAGATGCTTTCTATTTTGATAGCCCAGAATTCCCTGATACCCGTTCCGAACTAGCACTCCCCCTGATTGTTCGGAACAACGTCATTGGAGTGCTGGATATGCAATCAACTGTAGCCCAGGACTTTCATTTCGACGAGATAGACATGTTTCAAACTCTGGCAGATCAAATTGCGATCGCGATCGATAATGCCCGTCTGCTAACCGAAAGTCAACTCATTATTTCTCAACTCGAGATCATTTCAAATGAAAACACACGCCGAAATTGGCTCCTGGAAACAAGCCTGAAAAAACCTGCTTTCCATTACTCAGCTGTTGGAGTACGAGCAGTTGATGAAGTTCCTGAACCAAAAAGTGATAAAGTTCTCAATATTCCACTGGTATTGCAAGATCAAAAAATTGGAAAGATATCTTTGCATCGTAAAGACGAATTTCAAACTTGGACAGATCAAGAAGAATCGGTTGCCAAAGAAGTTGCGATTCAAACTGCACTGGCTTTGGAAAATATCCGCATAGTTGAACGCACACGGCAACAAGCAAATAGAGAGCAGGAACTCGCAAATGTGACGGCACGTGTTCGCGAAACCTTAGATTTAGATACGGTTCTTCGCACATCGGCTCGCGAAATCCAACGTGCACTTAACTTGGAAGAAGCGGAAGTGCGCCTCTTCCCAAAACGGAAATCAGATGTGGAGGAAGAACCGCAAGAAGTGACTTCTTCGTAATACTCCGAGAAAAAAAATATGATTGAGTCGAAAAATTTACAACCTGAACCCCAAGAGGACCGGCCCCGACCTGGACTTTCCCTAAGAGCAAAAATAATTCTTGGGAACCTAATGATCGTTCTTGTTGCAGTCGCTGCAATGGGATATTTTGTCTTTGCCCGCTCACAAGCCGCAAATGAGTTTCTGGGGGAACAATTTGATATCAGCGTTACCCGGGAAATTGAGAACAGGCTCTCTGTTGTTGCTTCAAACGAAGTTAATGATATCAGTATATTTTTTTCTGCAATGAAAGGCGTAATTGATACCTTTGGTGCCACAACAGGAACGTACCTCGAACACCATAATGAGGTCTTCATACCTGAAGAAAGTGACTGGAACGCCTATAACAAATTGAGCAGACTTCCTTCAGGTAATTGGGATAATGCCAATGAGGAACTTGCATCTATCTTTTTGCCAGCGAACATGAGCATTACTGATAATTTGGCAGAAGAATTAAACGCCTTAAAAGATTTGGATAACTTTACGCAAAGCTTATTAGGGGAAAATCCTGATATTATAGCGATCTATTTTGGTGGTGCTCTTGGAGAGACAGTTTATTATCCAAATATTGATTTGGCAACCCTTGTACCTCCAGATTTTGATATTACCAGCCGACCATGGTACATAAATGCTTCCGGTTTATCGGCAGATAACAAAAAAGCAGTCTGGTCAGTACCCTACCAGGACGCTGCACTCCATGGCTTGGTAATTACCAGCAGCGTACCTGTCTTTGATAATACAGGCACTTTCCGAGGCGTAGCTGGGGTCGACCTGCAAATTGCTACCATTACTGATCGTGTATCTAGACTTTCAATTGGTAAAACCGGGTACGGTTTTCTAATAGACTCAAGCGGTAGGGTGATCGCAATTCCAAGCAAGGGATATGAGGATTTCAATCTGACCGAAGAAGAGATTCAAGCGGGGGATATCGAAAACCTATCATTAATGAATCGCGTTCCTTTGGAAGTTTTTGAGATTTTAGCAAAAATGACTAGCGGGCAAACCGGCGTCCAGGAGATCGAGATCAACGGTACCAATCGCTACATTGCCTACAAACCAATTCCTATTGTCGGATATAGTCTAGCAATTGTAGTATCTGAGGATGAATTGCTCCAGGAAATTGTTAGAACTAATATAATTTTGGAAGCTGAAACCCGCCAAACGATTTTCAACGCTTTAGGTATTATCTTTGTTCTATTGTCAGTGGCAGGCTTGGCTTCTTACGGAATTGGCAACTCGATCACAGCCCCTCTGGGAGAACTCACAAAGGCCGCAGAAGAAGTTGCAGAGGGCAATCTGGATACGCGGGTTGATGTTAGAACCGGGGATGAGATTGGCGTTTTAGGCAATACATTAAACAACATGACCTCAACAGCTCAAGCGCTAGTGACCGATCTTGAAGGGGTTGTGGCAGAAAGAACACAGGCAATTGCAAGGCGTGCTGCCCAAATCCAGGCGGTGGCAGAGGTTGGTCAAGCTGTGGCCGCACAGCGTAACCTAGAAGAGCTTCTTCTTAGAACCACGCATTTGATCAGCAATCGTTTTGGTTTTTATCACGTTGGAATTTTCTTGCTTGATCCTCGAGGTGAATATGCAACACTAAGAGCAGCGAATAGCAGCGGCGGCACTCAAATGCTAGCTCGTGGTCATAAGTTGCAGGTCGGAGTGGAGGGCATTGTTGGTGCGGTAACAGGCACAGGCGAAGCACGAATCGTTCTCGATGTCGGTGAGGATGCGGTTTACTTTGACAATCCCGATCTACCGGACACACGTTCTGAGATGGCACTGCCTCTGATCGCAGGTGGCGAAATCCTGGGTGCACTTGACATCCAAAGCGTTGATGCCGACGCGTTCTCGGATGTTGATATTCCCACCCTGCAAGTACTTGCAGATCAATTGGCAACCGCTGTCCAAAACGCACGCTTACTAAGAGACACCCGCGAGGCACTCATTTCAGCCCGGAAAGCCACCAGCGATATTAGTCGACAAAGTTGGAGCACAATACTGCAGGAAATTGAAGTGCCTGGTTATATTGGAATGATTCATGGCGAGTTACTCCAGACGAGTGAAGAGGTACCTCCTGAAACAAAGGTTTCATTAGAAAAAGGTGAAGCCGTGATAAGTCCGGATGCAAGAACCATTAGTGTGCCCATTGCACCGCGAGGGCAAACGATCGGCATGTTGCGCCTTGTAAAGCCGTCGCATGCAGAACCTTGGGCTACCGAAGAGATTGAACTAATTGAAACATTGTCGAGCCGAATAGGCAACACATTGGATAGCGCTCGCCTCTTCGAGGAAGTTCAACAACGAGCCGCTTATGAGCGGATCGTGGGCGATATGTCCAGAAAGATCAGTGCTACGACAAATATTGATGCTATTATGCGATCCACAGTACAAGAGCTTGGACTTCAGCTTGGCGGAGCCGAATTAGTATTAGAGCTGGATGTTGACCAGGAATAACCAGGAGTAAAACGTGAATTCTGAAATCATGCCGTTACCCCCTGAGACGCCCCGAGCACCAAAGCTCTTTATTCAACGTGTTTGGGATTGGCTTACAGCTCCATCAAAAGCTCTGAAAGAAATTGGCGAACAACGCTCTGCTCGCCTGGCTATATTTTTCCTATTGATAATTGCTATCGCAACCATCGTTGGTTCCTTTGGTCGTGGTCTTTATCGCGGAATGAATCAGGCATTTTCAGTAGAGATGCAACTCGCTATCGTAATTGCGTTGCTTGCATATTTAATCTCTCGAACCCAATGGTACCGATCAGCAATATTATTATTCTCACTAAGCTTCAATTCATTAGCCTACATCTCGATAATATTGCAAGGAAACGAAGCAGATCAAGGAACCTTAATATTATTATATGTTCCACTAGGATTGATTATCGCCAGCTTTTTCCTATCACCATGGAGTGTCTTGCTTTTGGTGGGCTTGAACACTGCTGCCTATCTTTCAACACAGTTGTTATTCAGAGTAAGTTTGCCAGTAAGCATTGCACCGCAGATTGCAATGATCTGGGTTATCGGAATTGTTTTATTGTCACTTTCCTATGTACGAAACACAATTGAAAATGCTCGATTGAGAGATGTGCGGAAAATCAATCGAGAACTGAGGACACTGAGTCAGAACCTTGAACAACGAGTTGAAGTACGCACTCAGGAACTCATGGTTGCCAGTGAGCAAAGCGCTCGTCGTGCAGATCAATTAACTGCCATATCAGAATTGGCACGCTCATTAACCGGTTTTGAAAGTTTAAAAAATCTTCTTCCCGCCATTACCGATTTTGTAAGTCAACGACTTGGTTTTTATCATGTAGGGATTTTCCTAAGCGATGAGGAGGATGCATACGCTGTCCTACGAGCAGCAAACAGTGAAGGTGGACAAATAATGCTAGGTCGCGGGCATCGGTTACGCATTGGCGAAGAGGGTATTGTCGGTTATGCCATCCATACAGGACAACCCCGCATCGCACTGGATGTTGGAGCTGATTCCGCATATTTTGAGAATCCTGACCTGCGAGACACCCGCTCAGAGATGGCTCTGCCTCTACGCATGGGCTCGGAAATAATCGGTGCATTGGATATCCAATCTACTGAAAAAAATGCGTTCTCGAGAGAAGATATTGCGGTGTACACAACTCTGGCGGACCAAGTTGCTATCGCTATTCAAAATTCTCGTCTACTTACTCAGACACAATCTACACTACGAGAGATTGAACAAGCCTACACTCAACAGACCAGGCAAGCATGGAGCGATTTTTCAAGATCCCAATCAGTCTCTGGCTATTATTTTGATGGAATTGAACCAAAACCATTAACAAATGGAAGTGAATCAGACACCGATTTTGAGACCGGATTAATCATTCCCATGCGACTGCGGGGTCAAACGATAGGCAAATTGAAATTTAAATCCGCGGATAAAGCACGTGTCTGGTCGGATGAAGAGATTGCCTTGGCAGAGGCTGCGCTCGAACGAGCTGCCCTTGCGCTTGAAAACGCCCGCCTGCTTGAGGAAGCACAACGGCGCGCGACAAAAGAGCGCATCATTTCAGAGGGGTCTACCCGCGTGAGTGCGGCCCTGGATGTAGAAAGTGTCCTAAAGGCCACTGCTGAGGAACTTGAGCGTGCACTCGGCAGTTCAGAAGTAGTAATCCAAATTGAAAGCGAAGAATAAAGGTGCAGGTATGACCCAAGAATCAGGCAAACCTATGGATGAAATAGTCGACCGCCATCACCGGCGGCGAACATCCCTCCGGGCCCGTATCACACTAGCCACAACCATCACAGCCGTGATTGCCGCGGTCGTTGTTGGTTATTTTGCCTTTATTCGCAATGAGGCCACGCAAACATTTCTAGGGGAACAGTTTCAAGATTCGGTAAAAGAAAAGGCGGAAAGTCAAATTCAAGCGTTGGTCTCGCAGGAAGCCCAAAGAATCAATCAGTTTTTTATTGACGTGGATCAATCAGTTATCTTAACAGCAACATACACAGCCAATTTACTCAACCAACCAATCCCGATTATTTTTGAAGATGAGTTGAATTCGGATGCAGCACAAGAACTTTTCCGCCTTCCTAATGGCGCCTGGGGTAACCCTAATTATCTCGAAGCTTCTATCTTCGCACCATCACATGTCGTAATAAATGAACAATTAAGAAGTGAACTGAGAGCTGTTTCAAAATTAGGGCTAATCACAGCTGACAGCCTGAAATTCAACCCAAACATCATAGCCCTCTACTTCGGCAGCCGCGAGGATCTCATTATTTATTACCCCAACATCGATCTGGTAAATGTGGTTCCCCCGGATTTCAAACCCACCGAACAACCATTCTATACAAATGCGACTTCTGTAAACATAAACAATGTCGTCTGGTCACTTCCATTTCATGACCCTTCATTTTCCGGCTTGACCGTTACGAATAGCACTCCTGTTTTCGATCAAAGCAACACATTCCGCGGTGTAATTGGGGCAGACGTGCAAATTTCAAGAATCATAGAAAGTATTGAAGATATAGATATTGGCACTACCGGATATGCATTTTTAATCGATTCAGAAGGGCGCATACTTGCCATGCCTGATTCTGGTTATCAAGATTTCGAGCTTGTCCGAGAGGAAATCCCTGTAAATGAAGTACCCCAACAAACACTATTAGGCCAAGGTTCCCAAGATATAAAACTTCTGTTTCAAAGCATGGCGCAAGGTGGCTTAGGTCTGACACGCGTTCGAGTCCAGGGAACTGAACGCTACGTTGCATATGCGCCAATTTTGTCACCTAAATACAGCCTAGGTATCATTGTGCCAGTCAGCGAGATGGACGCTACGGTGCGTGAAGCGCAGTCGATGGTAACACAAGAAAACCAGGAGACTCAGAATTTTGGATTACTTCTGCTGGTTATTGTAGCTGCGGTTGCTACATTGATCAGCTTCTTGCTAAGCCAGGTGCTAACCAACCCATTAAACCTGCTGACCGCCACTGCGGAGCAAGTCAGTGCTGGGAACCTAAGAGCAAGAGCACCCCTAACTACCGTCAACGAGGTTAACGTGGTAGCAGATGCATTTAATGCTATGACTGACCAACTGAGAGGAATGCTGACCGGTTTGGAAGAGAGGGTCTCTGAGCGCACTCTAGAGATTGAAGCTGCTACCCTGCAAAGCCAAAGACGCGCTGCGCAGTTTGAGGCCGTTGCTCAAGTAGCTCGAAACATTAGCACCTCCCAGGATCTCGAAACTTTACTACCTAAAATCACCAACGTGATCAGCCAGCAGTTTGGATATTACCATGTGGGTGTATTTCTGCTTGACGAAGCACGGGAATTTGCGGTTTTTCGCGCCGCAAATAGCTCGGGCGGTAATAAAATGCTAGAGCGGAATCACCAGCTCAAAGTAGGTGAAACGAGTATTGTTGGTTTTGCAACAAGCCGAGGGAAACCTCGCATCGCGTTAGATACCGGAGTCGACGCCGTTTATTTCGATAATCCAGACCTGCCCGAAACTCGATCGGAGATGGCCCTGCCCATGATCGTGGGTGAACAGGTAATCGGCGCGCTTGATGTACAAAGTGTAGCACCCAATGCTTTTTCACGAGACGATATCGATACGCTTACAACATTAGCAGATCAAGTCGGTATTGCCATTCGGAATGCTCAACTTTTTGAAGAGACTAGCAATGCTTTAGCTAAATCGCAATTGCTGTCACAGCAAATCACATCAACAGGATGGAGACAATTTACACGCTCACATAAACTTGCCGGAATCCGGCGATCCAAGGCGAAAGCAACATTGCTAAAGAGACCATTAGAACCAGATCAGATGAATGGCCAAGAAATATTGAATTTGCCAATTGAATTACGCGGCCAAAAAATCGGTGAACTTAAGATCCAAGCCAAAGACAACCGTCAATGGACCCAAGATGAAATTGATATTGCATCTGCAATTATCGAACGTGCTGCAATTGCAATGGAAAATTCACGCCTGCTTGCTGAAGCTCAACGCCGCGCGACTAGAGAACGAGTCATTGGTGAGATTGCATCAACTGTCAGCTCTTCAACGGACATGGAAGAGATACTTCGCAACGCAGTACAGGAATTGGGTCGCAGGATGGGTGGCGCTGAGGTTGTCTTAGAGCTTGGGACATATACTTCAAATGATCAGCAAAACGAACCCGAAACAGAGGCGCAGGAGTAAGCTATGAGGAAAAAGAAGTTTATCTTCATTATTGTTCTTCTGCTAAGCTTGGTAGTTGCTATATCGGGATGCCAACCTAAAACCCCGCCTCCGCCTGCAGAAATTCGAATTGGAGTAATCGCCCCGATCACCGGAAATATTAGCATTGTAGGACAATCAACCGTGCAGTCAGCCGAATTGGCAGTCAAGCAAATCAACGATGCAGGTGGTTTAGACGTTAGCGGAACAAAAATCGCTATAACATTAGTAATTGAAGATAATCAAGACAATGCTGAAACCGCCGTGGCTGCCGCTGTAAAATTGATCAACCAAGAAAATGTGGTTGCGATAGTTGGCCCACAGGCTAGCCGCAATGCAATTCCAGTATCAACGATTGCTGAGAACGCTGGCATACCTATGATTAGCCCCTGGTCAACCAACCCAGACACAACGTTGGGGAAAAAATATGTTTTCCGGGTTGCATTTATCGAT
>CAZCPP010000072.1:14469-15171 GCA_964500655.1 uncultured Anaerolineaceae bacterium
CCTTTCAGGGTCAAGTGATGGCACGCTTCACATTTGAAGAAATAAATGCCCAAAGAGCTGCCGTTCTATATGATATTGCCAGTGCTTATAATCGAGGAATTGCTGAAATTTTCAAGCAAGTATTTGAAGCTGCAGGTGGAAGCGTACTAGCTTTCGAAAGTTACACCACCGGGGAAATGGATTTTTCAGAACAACTTCAACGAATTAAGAACATTGGTGCTGAGGTACTTTACCTACCAAATTATGAAAACGAGGTTCCACAACAAGCTAGTCAGGCCCGAAGTATGGGTATTAATATTCCGATCATCGGTAGCGATACTTGGGGAACTATACCCCCTGAAAATCTTTCAAGTCTAGAAGGATCATTCTTTAGTACTCATTACGCAGCTGACATTGCAGAAGAACCAGCACGCACATTTATCAATACTTACCAATCAACGTATGGTGAATTACCAGACGATGTTGCTGCTCTAACTTATGATGCGTTCGGCCTCCTATTCAAGGCAATCCAGGGTCAAGGACAGGTATCTTCCGAGTCGATATACGCTGGATTAGCAGCAATAGAATCGTTTGAAGGCGTGACAGGGGCCATGCAGTATCGTGGGAGTGGTGATCCTGTAAAAAGTGCAGTAATACTGCAAGTAAAAGATGGTCGCTTTGTCTTTTACAAACTCGCTACACCTTAAAAATGGTCATGTTGTT
>CAZCPP010000073.1:0-15105 GCA_964500655.1 uncultured Anaerolineaceae bacterium
TACACCATGGACGCCACCAGCGGTGACCTAACCCGTCTGACTCACACGCCTGCAGATTGGGATGAGCACGCCCACATCAGCCCGGACGGCAGCACCATCGCCTGGATGTCTGGCGCGGAGCTGGAGGTCGAGTTCCTGTCAGTAAAATGGCCTGACTGGAAAGAATACATCACCACGGATTTGTGGATGATGGGTTCTGACGGTGGTAACCAGCGCCGGGTCACCTACTTCAACCAACCCGGGCACGCGCACCATGAATGGTTGAATGAAAAATCGGGCGTCATGGTCGTCCGGGCCGTGGTTTCAGACAGTGCCTGGAGTCCCGACGGTACGCAGCTCATGTTCACATTGGCCTACGAGGCAGAGGCTGAGAAGGATGGGATGGGCTCTTTCCTGGTCCTGATGAATGTGAAAAGGTAAAAGTGGATGGATACTGTAAAACATCGAGTTGGCCTCACACAAAAATTTTATACATTGCTGGTGAGAATATTTATATACAGCGCAATTCCCTTATTGTTAACCCTGCTGTCTGTATTTTATATACGCTTTGTCCCAACAGTGTTTGGAAACCTCTGTGGGCCAAGCGGCGATGATTTTTGCTACAAATCCTTGCCACAGGCCGGCTTTCCGTTTGCCTTCTGGAAAGATACGGGAGGCATATCTGTAATGGGGCATTTAGGAATTGAAGATGATATCTCTGGCCTGGCCTTTGCCGGGGATTTCCTGTTTTATTTTTTATTGTTATTCGCTGCCGACACTTTGATCAATAAATGCAGAAACAGTAAGCGGGAGGGGTGAGATTTGATACTGGGGGAGGACATTTTTTCTTGACAGATATATTGAATAACAATATTATATTATCGATAAACAACAACTAAACACTGTTATTCAATATGTCATGGAGGAGAATATGTCCCTGGAGAAAAAACCAAAGCTTCCGCACTTTGTAAAAGCCCTGATTGATTTCATATATGGACTACTGATTTTCACCTGTGTTGCCATCGCCCTACTGATGGTTGCCTCCCCGTTTCTCATAAAAGGTGAGGGAGTGGTAATCACTGCCTCTGTCCCGGTTATGATTGGGTCCGGCGAAGAACCGCGTTTTGAGGTGGCTATCGCTGATTCGCAAACAAAAGGCATCCGCAGCGCATTCGTCGATGAAGCCCAAGGGATATTGCGACTTGAGACCAACAATTTGACATACATCTATACCAGCCTGATCGCAAAACTCATAATTGCACTCGGCCTGGCATATATCTTCTATTTTCTGCGAGAGATACTCAAGGACATTCTACAGGGCGATCCTTTCTCACCTGAAAACAGCCTTCGAATTCGTCGAATGGGCTACTTGATTTTGGTGATGGCTTTCCTAACACCTTTACTTGACTTCGTTGTTGCCAACGAGATTATGCGCGGTATGCGCATCCACCCCACCTTGAACCTGCCCTCGCCATTCAAAGCCGAATCCATCCTGACAGGTCTCCTGATACTGATCCTGGCACAGGTCTGGAGCTACGGCTTTGAATTGAAGCGCGATCAGGCACTGACGATTTGAGGCTGCCATGACGATTCAAGTGAATTTGGATTCGATGCTGGTCAAACGCAAGATGAAACTTGCTACCCTTTCTGAAGCCATCAATGTCACCCCTTCAAATTTATCTGTCCTGAAGACCAATAAAGCCCGCGCCATTCGCTTTTCCACGCTGGAAGCCATCTGCCGTGAATTAGCCTGTCAACCAGGCGATCTGCTGGAATATGTACCAGATGATCAAGAGTAAATAGCATTTTCCCATGGTTCAAATCAAATCTTGATTTTCAAGGAGTGTAATGAACTTGCGTAAGGGTGAAAATAAGGCTAATATTGCGGATAAACTTTCCTAGTCAGACTTTTATTGGTGGAGACTTTTATGAACAAGAATTCTAAAAAATTGGCCATTATCGTAATTGTAGTGGTTGGAGGCTATTCGATTGTAGGAATATCTAACCTTTTTACACATCCTGCTACAGATCAAGATACTTCAAAGGAGCAATCCCTTTCAAAGGAAGAATCGCCACATGTTGGATTCCTGGCTCCTGACTTTGAAGCAGTTACACTTAATGGTGAGACGATGCGCTTGAGTCAATTCTATGGAAAACCGATTTTACTGACATTTGGCGCTACTTGGTGCCCAGACTGCCGTGAAGAAGCACCTTTAATTCAAGAATTACATGAAAATCACCCCGACCTTGTTGTTTTACAAGTCGACATCCAAGAGAGTGCTAGCACCGTTCAAGAATTTGTAGACGAGTTTGGCATTACACATCCAGTATTACTGGATAGCGATGGTTCGCTTGAAAGACTATATCAAGTGTTTGCAATTCCAACAGAATTATTTATTGATTCTGAGGGTATCATACAAGCCAAGATCATTGAAATCGTGACACCTGAGCTATTGGCTGAGAAGTTGCCTCTGATTGGCATTCAGCCGTGAGGTACTGAAAAAGGATAACTTTGTAACATATCAAACGATTAGGAGCGTAAAAAATGGCCAAACCCAACAATACGGATTCTCTTTCCATTGGATTAGCACAACTTGCTCCGGTGTGGCTAGACCGAGAGAAAACAATAGATAAAATCTTGAAATCAGTGAGTGCAGCCGCTGAAGCACAGTGTCAGTTGGTGGCTTTTGGAGAGGCCGTGCTCCCAGGTTATCCCTTCTGGATCGAACGTACGGACGGAGCCAAGTTCAATTCTCCAATCCAAAAAGAAATCCACGCCCACTACATGGACCAGGCCGTGCAGATCGAGGCCGGCCATCTGGACACATTGTGTGAAGCTGCTAAAGATCACCAAGTCACCGTCGTGTTGGGATGCATTGAGCGCCCTTCCGATCGTGGTGGTCACAGCCTGTATGCCAGCCTGGTGTACCTTGATGCAGAGGGTGTCATTCAATCCGTGCATCGCAAACTGATGCCGACCTACGAAGAACGGTTGACCTGGTCGCCAGGTGACGGTCATGGGCTGCAGGTGCATAAACTGGGTGCTTTCACGGTTGGCGGACTCAATTGCTGGGAGAATTGGATGCCCTTGCCGCGTGCTGCCTTATATGGGCTGGGGGAAGACTTGCATATCGCTATCTGGCCAGGTGGTGTGCATAATACGCAAGACATCACGCGCTTCATTGCAATGGAATCTCGCTCCTACGTGGCGTCGGTCTCCGGGCTGATGCGCAAAAGCGATTTCCCAACCGACACACCGCATTTCTCAGCGATCATCAAAAAGGGGAATGACATGCTTGCCAACGGCGGTTCCTGCATCGCTGGCCCTGATGGTACATGGATTGTTGAACCGGTGGTTGGAGGCGAAAAACTGATCGTTGCTACGCTGGATCATCAACGTGTGCGCGAAGAACGTCAGAATTTCGACCCGGCCGGCCACTACGCCAGGGCAGATGTCACAAAGTTGACTGTCAACCGAGAACGGCAGAGTACTGTTATGTTTGATGACTGAAGACATTGATCAAAAGAAAATTATGTAAAAATCCGGAAGATCCAGATAGAAGGTGACATATGGAATGTCAAATCAAAGATATTTCAGTTTTTTATAAAATATACGGTGAAGGTCATCCGATAATCATGCTACATGGCTTTTCACCTGATCATCACATTATGACGGGTTGCATGGAACCCATCTTTGCTACCCGTGATGGCTGGCAGCGGATTTATTTCGACTTGCCAGGCATGGGCAAAACACCAGGCCCGGACTGGCTTGTAAATTCCGACCAGATGCTTGAAGTTGTCAGTGAATTCATTGACAAGATTATTCTTGATCAACATTTCGCTATCTCTGGACAATCTTACGGCGCTTACTTAGCACGAGGAATCGTTCGGGAAAAATCCAAATCGGTCACTGGCTTATCTTTACTGGTTCCTTTAATCATCCCTGCTTTTGAAGAGAGAAGGGTGCCAGCTCATGTTTCTCTCGTAAAAGACCCTGAACTCATCAAGAGCATACCAGCAGATGAAAGAGAAGATTTTGAGAATTTTATTGTGGTTCAAACGAAAAGTGTTTGGGAAAGAACACGAGACGAAGTGAATGTAGGAGTTTCTGTAACAAATGAGCCTTTTCTCACTCGGTTACAGGAAAACGGATATTCTTTTTCATTTGACATTAACGCCGAATCTGATACTTTTGACAAGCCCACTCTAATCCTGATGGGAAAGCAAGATTCTGCCGTTGGTTATTTCGATGCCTGGAAGTTGGTTGAAAAGTATCCTAGAGGAACATTTGCAGTTTTAGATCGCGCCGGTCACAACCTTCCGATTGAACAGGAAGAATTATTCAATTGCCTTATTAATGAGTGGCTTGACAGAATTGAAGATACCTTGGAATAAAATATTGATTATTTGTGCACTGCACACACCTTCACGTTCGTATATCACACAAATGACCGTCACTAGGGTGCGGCAGAGTACGGTCAAAATTGACGATTAAAAATATTAATATGGAATCGGCTTTGAATAATTCTCTCCAAAATTACCCCAGCATATTTAACGATGTTATTGGCCCTGTAATGCGTGGGCCTTCTAGTTCTCATTGTGCCGCTGCGGTAAGGATCGGCAGGATGGTGCGGGATTTGATGGATGGAGAAATCCAAGATGTGCTCATCAAATTTGACCCGGATGGCTCGCTGGCGACCACTCACGAAAGTCAGGGTTCCGACATGGGATTGTTCGCGGGGTTCTTGGGGTGGGATGCTACTGACGAACGGCTGGCAGATTCCCCGAGAGCGATTCAAGAAACCGGGATCAATGTCAAAACCGAAATCACTCCCATAGATACCGATCACCCCAACACCTACAAGATGACAGTCACCAGCTCTAGAGAAACCCACACAATGACTGCCATATCAACTGGTGGAGGCATTATTGAAGTGATCGAGATCGATAGCGTCAAAGTTTCAATGGCAGGCGATTACTACGAAACTCTTGTTTATTTCGAAGCAGAAGATAATCAGTTGTTAACGTTCTTAGACAAGCAAATTCTGGCTGATGAAATTAGCCTATTGCGCGGTGAGAATGCTCAGTTTGTCGAAATCAAATCACAGGGATTTTTAGACCGGGAAACAATCTCCGAATTTCGCTCCAAATTCGATATCCAATCTATCAAACAGATCGCGCCAGTGCTGCCAGTTTTATCGCGTCAGGAGATCGGAATCCCGTTTATCACCTATGCGGAGATGCTGGCATATAACCGTGATAAAAACCTTGATTTATGGGAGCTGGCCCTCCATTATGAAAGCGCGCGAGGAGCTATTTCCCATGAGCAGGTGATTCAAAAGATGAGGAATATTATAGAAATCATACAGAATGCTATTGAGGCGGGTCTTGCAGGCACGGAATATGATGATCGAATACTGGGCTATCAATCTGGCAATTTCAAAAAGCAGATGGAAAGTCTTCAATTGATTGATGGGGGTGTGCTGAACCGAATCACTTTGTACACAACCGCGTTGATGGAATCAAAGAGCTCCATGGGGTTGATCGTTGCAGCGCCAACAGCCGGGGCATGTGGCGGTTTGCCTGGAGCATGCATCGGGGCGGCCGATGCGATGAAACTTTCTAAGGAGGATATGACTCGCGCCATGCTCGCCGGGGGAATGATCGGCATATTTATCGCCGCACATGCCACTTTTGCTGCTGAGGTCGGAGGCTGTCAGGCTGAGTGTGGGGCTGGATCTGGGATGGCTGCTGCAGCGTTGGTAACCCTGGCAGGCGGGTCAACCCAGCAGGCAATCAATGCAGCCTCAATGGCACTCCAAAATATTCTTGGCATGATTTGTGACCCGGTAGCTAACCGAGTTGAGGTGCCCTGTCTGGGCAAAAACGTAATGGCTGCCAGTAACGCCTTGGCTTGCGCCAATATGGCTTTGGCTGATTACGACCCGGTCATTCCTCTCGATGAGGTGATCAAAACCATGGACGAAGTTGGCAAGATGCTCCCTTCAGCCTTGCGATGCACGGCGCTTGGAGGCTTGTCGATCACAAAGACTTCGCAAGAAATTGAAAAACGTTTGCAAAAAAAACGAGGGGAGGATGAATAAAAACACCTTCACTTATGAAATGACGAAATCTGGAAAGGTTTTCTTATTCTGGGGTAGCAAACGGATAAAGATTTTGAGTGGAAGTGCAGCACAGAAATTTCTGGCAAAAGTTGGCGAACTTGATGAAAGCGAAGCCCAGCTGTTGATGGCCAAAGAGACCGGCAATTTCAAGCGTGGCAATGAGAGACAAGGAAAACTGAAGCAGGAGTGAGAAAATGAATGAATTTAACAACGAAGTTGAAAAAGAAGCCATTGAAAATGCAATCCTTGATTATTATCATGATGGTCACGCCAAATATGACCCTGAACTCTATGCGCAAATTCTGCACCATGAGTGGAAGTTCTTTATGTTTGAGCAGGATCAACTAAAGGTTGTAGATCGAGAAGAATTCTATTCCTGGTATGCGCCAGAAAAACTGAATTCGGATTTAAAGTGGGAAACGGAGTTCTACAGCATTGACATAACAGGGAATATTGCTGCTGTAAAGCTCCGACTAGAGAATCAGAAAGTAAGATATATCGACTATCTCAATATGATGAAGATTGAAGGCAAATGGTGGATCGTGCATAAGTTGTCACACGACGTACAAAAAAGCCAATGAAGTTGCAGCTTTTTGCCAATAATGCGAATCGACTGCGAAACAAGAATAGCAGTTTAACTGGCGATTTCATAAGATTGGTAATTTCAAGCGTTTCAATGAGAGATAGGGAAAAAACATTCTCATCACATTAACAGATGATGGTGTGACCATATTTCGATGAATTTATCATCCTTGGAGAAACTATGCTAACAAAACTTTCTGAAACTTTGAAGAAGATCGCCAAAGGCTGGATCGTCCTCATCTTTTTCGCGCTGGAACTATATTTCAATGCGATTGCTTTACCTAAAGCAGGGGTAAAATTGGGAGCAAGTTCGGGTGGTACTGGCCCAATTGATCTGTTGTTTTTCTACACACCCGAAAAAGTGTATTCGATGATCGACGCTTATGGCGAGGCAGGGCGTGCTCTGTATCGCACAATCGAGTTGACGACAGACATCGTATATCCTATCGTTTACACTTTGTTCTTCAGTCTAGCAATCACTTGGCTGTTCCAGCGTGGTCTGGACAAAGACCACAAATTTCAAAGATTGAACATTGTGCCTTTTGGTGCATGGTTATTTGACTTACTGGAAAACCTGAGTATAGTGATTATGCTGTCAAGCTACCCAAGTCAGCCTGGGATTTTGGCATGGATTGCAACAGTATTCACAATGATCAAATGGTTATTCGCTGGGGCAAGCATCGCATTGCTAATCATTGGTATCGTGGCAGCTACCAGAAAGGCAATCGAGAGAAACAAAGCATAAAACAAATAGGATGATATTGAATATGTGCGCTGAATGCTATACCGATTTCAGCTGAATCACACCCCTGACCGATCCTGAGGAGTGCCTACAAAGTCATCAACAATATGTTTGTAAGTCGTGTGGTCGTTGTATTTGTGCCAACAGAGGCTTATTCCCCTTTATGAAGTTAGAGCTCGCAAGGTTATATTTACGACCGGTTGAAGCCCTGAAAGGAGAACCTTGTGGAGTTTACGAGTTAGAAGCATATTATTCCAAAATGACCAAGGCTAAGAAAGTTCGAAAAACATACAAGATCTTCACAGGTAAAAAAGAACTTGATATTTACTTGAAGAAAAACCCGAATAAAAAAGCGCTGGTTATGGAATCCAAATTCAGAGCAGATATGTATCATCCACCTTCGGACAATTCACTACGTGAATTGTCGCCTGCTGAGATTGCCCTTTATATATCTGAGAAAGAAGAACAGACTGAAGAATGGCGTAACATCATAAAACAATATATGAGCTAATGAACTTATATTTGGGTAGGTGTGGGACTTCGCGTAGGGTGGAGAGCATTTGTGTAACCCTGATTTTTTATCTCCCATTGAAATCAAATTTTTTTCATGCTACAGTATAGTAAATGATTAAGATAAGGAGTTGATCATGAATCCAACTCATCGCGCCTCTCATCAAAGCATTAATTTGCTAATCGTTCTGGCACTGCTTCTCTCTGGGTTAGTAGGGAGTTGCCAACCAGATCAACCAGATTCGAAAACATCACCCCCAGAATCACCGTCTACATCAACAACTGAGCTTCCAGAAAATACCATCCTGGTTACAAACGCTGATGATTCTGGTCCCGGCAGCCTGCGCCAAGCAATGCAAGATGCTCAGGACGGAGACACGATCACCTTCGACCCAGGCGTCTTCCCACCTGATGCGCCAGTTCCCATCTTTGTCACCAATGAAGAACTTCCACATATTCGGGCAAACAACCTGACCCTGGATGCCAGCGATGCTGGTGTCATCCTGGATGGTAGCCAGATTCCTGGCGATTGGGTAGCTGGCCTACAAATTGTTTCGTCTGAGGGAAATGTGATTATGGGCTTTCAAATTTCCCGTTTCCCGGGCCCGGGGATTGCTATCAGCGGCGAATCCAAACATAACGTCATCGGCGGCGACCGGGGTGTTGGAGCTGGCCCATATGGGCAGGGGAACTTGTTAAGTAATAACGTAATCGGTATTGATCTGGCTTCAGAGGGGACAACACTCAACATCATCACCGGTAATTTGATTGGCACGGACGCTGAGGGAACAGTAGGTTTGGGCAATGAACGTGGTGGTGTTTCAATAACAGAAGGGGCTCACGATAACAAAATTGAACCTGACAATATTTTTGCCACCAGTGAGAAAGATAGTATCTATGCTCAATACTCAGAAAGGGATAGGTTAGAGTTCCCGATCATTTTCGAATATGATCTGCCGTCGGGTGTTGCTATTGGCGCCACCTGTCCCAATTGCACGGTCGAGATTTTCTCAACCAGCGGCTATGAGGGAGAAATATTAGAGGGCCAGGCCACAGCAGGTGATAATGGCGTTTTCAATTTCAATAAGGGGGGATCTTTCGCAGGCCCCTTCCTGACGGCCAAGACCACTGACCCTAACGGTAGAGAGAGCTCATTCTCATTCCCTCCGACTTCAGAGACAGGAGGTAGTCTAGTTTTGCAAAATGGGAATGATTTACCCAGGACGCAATTCTTTCTCCAATTTTCCGGGGATCTGGCTGATAATCATATTGCTACCCAGTATGACGGAATTAGTTACTCGGATGATTTTACTGATTTTCATATCTACAACCAGGGTGTTACGCGGGCACGAGTGTCGATGGCTGGCCTTGAACCCGAACTGGTAGATTGGGAAAAACCAGAGTTTTCCATTTCCCAGGCCCAAGATGAACACTTCAACCGCATATCTGAGAACGGTATTATCGTCACGTACGTGCTGATATTTTGGGACAAAGAAACCTATCCGGGTGGCGAAGGCGCGCCCTGTGCCAGGTTCAAGACAGAGGAAGAAATTGAGCGTTGGCTGGAATACGTGCGCTTCACAGTCGAACACCTCAAGGACCGAGTGGAATATTTCGAAATCTGGAATGAGCCAGACATACGGAACTACTGCCCCAAATGGATCGAACTGGAAGATTATGTTAATCTGGTCAGGCGCACCGCCCCTGTGATTCGGGAAGTGGCTCCGGAAGCCAAGATCGTGGTCGGTGCCATCTCCAAAACATTTTATGAGCAGGGTTATCTTTTCGACTTGCTGGAATCTGACATTATGCCCCTAGTAGATGTGGTTTCCTGGCATCCGTTTTATGGTGAGTCGCCTAAATATGATCGAGAACGAGCTTATTACTACGGTTATCCGGATTTTGTGCAGAGGATCAAAGATACTGCTGCCGCTCACGGCTTCGTTGGCGAATACCATGCGGACGAAGTGGGCTGGAATATGGAACCCGGTGGGGGGCAAGAGGGTGAACATAGCCTGATTGAGTCAAACAAGTATTTCTTACGAGCTGTCATACAGCACCGAGGAATGGATATCGATCTCGGGACTGGTGGCTCCTATACAAATAGAAGAATGAATACCTTGATGGCAGGAGTGAAATCTGACGAACTGCCGGTGGAGATTGAGAGTGCCGCAGACAATATCATGAGCTATACATTCTCGACACTAGAAGGTGACCGTTTGCTCGCCGTGTGGACACACGGTATCGCAGTTGATAATGATCCCGGGGTTGAAGCTACCTTGACCATCCCTGGTTTTTCAGCCAGCGATGTGGTGGGAATTGATATTCTAAATAACTTCGAGCAGGAACTTATCTTTGAGATGGTGGACGGGGATCTAGTGATCGATAATCTGATGGTAAAGGATTACCCGCTCATCTTGCGTCTGATTCCTTGATAAGCTGATACAATACGTATCCCGACTCAATTTCATTGCCCTGGTAGAAGCTCCAGGGCAATTTATCTACCCCAACAACGAAACTCATTGCACTACCAATCGTATAAAAAGTGATATAAAATACGCTGATTATCTCACCATAACCAGGAGTCTCCATGACCAACTCACCCGCCATTAAAGTCCTGAACCTGCATAAGTCCTTTGGCGAAACCAAGGCGGTGCAGGGGGTTAAATTTGAAGTCCAGCGGGGCGAGATCTTTAGCCTGCTTGGCCCAAACGGTGCCGGGAAAACCACCACTATTTCCATGCTCTCTTGCCTGCTACGTCCGGACGAGGGGGATGCTAATGTAATGGGGCACTCCATCATCAATGAGCAGATGGGTGTCAAATCTACTTTGGGAGTGGTCCCGCAGGAGATCGCCCTGTACGAAGACCTGACCGCACGCGAGAACCTGGTTTTCTGGGGCAAGATGTACGGTCTGCGCGGCGGGGGGCTCAAGACACGCGTGGATGAAGTGCTGGACGTGATCGGGTTGCAAGACCGGGCCAAAGAACGCGTGGGCAAGTATTCGGGCGGGATGAAGCGGCGCGTCAATATCGGGGTTGCGTTGCTGCACAAACCACAAGTCATTTATATGGACGAACCGACGGTCGGTATCGACCCGCAATCACGGCGCAATATCCTGGATAGCGTGGTCACGTTGAAGGAACAGGGCATGACCGTGCTGTATACCACGCATTACATGGAAGAGGCCCAGGAGCTGTCTGATCATATCGCTATCATGGATCATGGTGAGTTGATCGCAAGTGGTACGCATGATGAGTTGGTGACCCTGGTAGGAGAACAAACCCGCATCGATCTTACCCTGGACGTGGAAGCCAGTACGGTTCTGGATGCCTGGGGTGCGGTGGAAGGAGTTTCGCAGGTCTCGGCTGAAGATGGAACTATCACAGCCTTAGTAGAAGATAGCAATGCCGTTTTACCAAATCTATTTGAGGCGACAAACCGTCTCTCTGCCCGCATCACCTCCGTGGATATCCAGGAACCAAACCTGGAAACCGTCTTCCTGCACCTGACCGGCCGCGCCCTACGAGATTGAAATTGGAATCATGAAAGCGCTCGATATTGCCTTCAAAGACATGCTGCGCTCTTTCCGCAGCTTCACTGCCATCATCTTTATGTTCATCGTCCCACTCCTGGTGACGGGTATGTTCTTTTTCATGTTTGGCAACATTGCGGAGAATGGTGATTTCAACCTGCCGCGCACGAAAGTGATCATCGCAAACATGGACGAGGGCAGGCCAAAATTTCAGGTCAATCCAAAAAATATCCCCGGCGGGAAAAAAGCCGACTCGATGGGCGAACTGGTCGTCAGCATTATGGAGAGCGACGAGATGGCCGATTTGATCGAGCTCTCGTTCGCGCCGGACCCGGAGGCTGCTCGCACCGCCGTAGACTCTCAAGAAGCCCAGGTTGCCATCGTAATTCCCGAGAACTTCTCCGATGAGTACATGGATGTCTATGGCGAAGCTGAAATCGAATTCTATCAAGATCCTACTCTGACCATCGGCCCTGAAATCATCCGCACCATCATGAACCGCTTCATGGACGGTATGTCGGGTGTAAAAATAGCCATCAAAGTTTTCCTGGAGGATGCAAATCCGGAATCACAAATGCTGACCAGTCAGGTTGTTCAAGACTATCTGGATGTCTCCCTGGCAGAAGAAGAAGAAGTGGAAGATGAACTACTGGACGTACGCGCACCCTCCGCGGCGCAGGAGAGCGAATCCGAACAAAGCGAGAATATGCTGATCAGCATTGTCACCCCGATTATGGGCGGCATGATGATCTTTTATGCCTTTTTCACCGGTGCGTCCACTGCACAGAGTATCCTCAAAGAGGACGAAGAACGCACCTTGCCGCGTCTGTTCACCACACCCACTTCGCATGCAACTATCCTGAGTGGTAAGCTGCTAGCCGTATTCCTGACCGTTACAGTGCAGGTGGCCGTGTTGCTGCTAGCTGCCCGCATACTCTTCAAAGTTGCTTGGGGCGAACCACTATCCATCCTCTTGATGGCCACCGGTATCGTCTTCAGCGCATCTTCCTTCGGCATCTTATTGAATTCCTTTCTCAAGAGCACCAAGCAGGGTGGCGTGCTGTTCGGGGGTGTGCTGACCGTAACCGGCATACTCGGCATGATCAGCGTCTTTTCGATAAACTCGCCAACTGCCACACTAATGGGTGATACGGTCTCACTGCTGGTTCCACAAGGCTGGGCCGTGCGTGGTCTGATGCAATCTGTGAACGGCGATCCGGTATCAGGGTTATTGGTGAACACTCTGATCCTACTGGTCTGGAGCGCGGCTTTTTTCGTTATCGGTGTGTGGCGCTTCAACAAACGCTATGCGTAAACCCTCACCTCTAGCCCTCTTCCCTTACGGTCACACGTCCCTTGAAGGGAGAGGGGGGAAGTTTGAACTATGATCCGTATCCTCGACATCACACTCAAAGACTTGATGCAGCTCCTGCGCGACTTCAAAACTTTCATGTTCCTGCTGCTCATGCCGATCCTGTTCACTTTCCTGTTTGGATTTGCGTTTGGAGGCTTTGGCGGCGGGGATTCAGACTCGCGTTTACCGGTGGGATTCCTGAATGAAGACGACCGCTGGATCAGCGTCGCACTGCATGACCTGCTGACGGATTCAGACCTGATCCGTCTGCACGAAGACCAACACCTAACCGCTTCAGATCTTGACTTTATGGTTGCTGAGGGCGATCTGGCAGCTGCTATCATCATCACGCAGGGTTATAGCAAAGCCACCCTGGCAGATAAAACCGCCCGGCTGATCGTCATCTCCGAAACGGGTACCTCTGCCTGGACAACGATCGAAGCAGAGCTATTAAAGACCGTGAGTCGCCTGGATGGCGCCGTTCGCACGGCTACCATCATCGAAGATTTGGATGGGGAACGGATACCGTTCAAATATGGCTTTGAACAAACCATGGATGCCTGGGAAGATCCGCCTATCACCGTGGTTGAAACCACGAGCAGTGCGGTGATAGATGCCGATGAAGGGGTTGAAGCGCTAGCTCATACCGCGCCAGGCATGATGCTGCAATTTGCGATTGCAGGGTTGTTGACCTCTGCAACGGTCATAGTCAATGAGCGTAAGTCGCGCACGCTGCAACGTTTGCTCACCACTTCCGCGCGCCGCGTCCATATTTTGCTCGGGCATTATCTGGCAATTTTCCTATTGATTTTCACTCAGTTCACACTGTTAATTATGTTCGGGCAATTTATTCTCAAGATCAACTACCTGCGCGTGCCTGAAGCGACTCTGCTTGTCGCCTTCAGCGCCGCCCTGTGCATCGCGGCGCTGGGGTTATTGATCGGTGTGCTGGCTCGCAATGAAGATCAGGCTGTGACCTTTTCTATCGTTCCGATGTTCGTTTTCTCCGGTCTGGGCGGCGCCTGGGTTCCACTTGAAGTGACAGGAGAAACCTTTGCCAAAATTGGCCATATCTCACCAATTGCCTGGGCGATGGATGGTTTCAAAAACGTGATCATCCGCGGCTTTGGGTTGGATTCTGTCTTGGTACCGGCGGCTGCACTGGCTGGCTATGCGGTGGTGTTTTTCACCCTGGCTGTATGGAGGTTGAGCTCGGTGGATGAGAAATAAATATTGCTAAAGAGTTTATTTAAAATATCACAAAACACATGCTATGATGTAATCGGAAAGTCGAAGGGCTAAATCAGGTTCAAACATATCTGGATGTCATGGTACCACTGACTTTGTATTGTAAAAAGAGAAGCTGCATTTTATGGGTTTCTCTTTTTATATTCTGGAGGTAGATTATGCGTCATATTAATTTGGAAACCTGGCCACGCCGTAAGCATTTCGATTTTTTTCACAATTGGGACTATCCCCACTTTAACCTGTGTGCCAACCTAAACCTGACTGTATTTTATCCTTTTGTCAAACAGCGAGGCATTTCGTTCACTGTAGCCATAATGTACGTACTCGCACGAGCAGCGAACGCAATTCCTGAATTCCGCTATCGCATTCGTGACGACGAGGCAATAGAACACGAGATCGTCCATCCATCAGTAACCATTCTAACGAATGATGATCTATTTACCTTCTGTGCGGTTAAATACACTGATGATTTCTCTTTGTTTGCAGCCAGAGGGACGGAGCAGATACGCTATGTGAAAGAGAACCCAACGCTGGAGGAAGAGTTGCCAGAACTAGACACCTTATTGTTCATGACGGCCATCCCCTGGGTGTCGTTCACCAGCTTTATGCATCCGTTAAGCTTCCCGGTAGATTCTGTACCGCGCTTTGCATGGGGGAAGTTTTTCAAGGAGGGCGAGTCTATGAAGATGCCGTTAAATGTGCAGGCGCATCATGCACTTATGGATGGATTACACATGGGGAGATATTATGAAAAAGTGCAGGAGTATCTACGAAAGCCAGAGATTGTACTGGGTGAAGTTAGTGGTAGACGGTCCGAATAAACATTCGTTAGCCGTACAGGGAAGTCAAGATCGGAGTCTTTTCAGAAGACTCAAATATCTAAACGACCAAATTCGCGGGAGACAGAATCATGATCGAGCATAAAGGAAAAATCATAGTTGGCATTTTAGGACAGTGGGCTTCAGGAAAAAGTACGGCTACTAGTAGCTTAGCAAACATCAATTGTTGGATAGAGGCTATGCAATTTAAT
>CAZCPP010000074.1:0-15046 GCA_964500655.1 uncultured Anaerolineaceae bacterium
GGCCTTCATAGTGAACCGCGACAATGCCAAAATCGTCATTTTCTGCGAGCAATTCATGAACGGCTTTTCTTACACCAGGATGCGAAACCATCACAATCGTAAAATATGACAATCCCACCGTGATTAACGAATGGAATGTATTTTCCTATATCCATGACAACAGACTCGTACTCATGATTGGCATCTATATGAAGGACATCTACTCCCTCTCTCCAATCACATTAGACATTATCACGATTTAATCTTTGACCCTGCATGGTGGCTTTTTAGGCCAAAATGAGCAATCTGATCCCATCTATGGGGGCAGAAAACAAATCGTGATAATGTCTATTGTTGAGAGTTTTGCCTTAGGAGGTTTACGTTTTTGGATAAACTATACGTAGCAAGGCGATTGGTCGTCACGTCAAAAGTGTCGAAATGTTGCCCCCATGATGGCGTTCCAGTAAAGAGATCCATTCCATAGATCTGCGAGATCTTCAGCTTAAGACATGCCTTTGCCAGAAAAATGAGTGAACAGCCTTTGAATACACCGATTTCAAGAGCAACTCCGCTTGTCTTTCCGCCAAAAGTCAGTACAGAGTCATAAAGAAATCTCATTCTTGAAATATTCTGCATGTCATCCATTGGGGTGGTGAATCCAAAGTGCATTCTCGCATGAATGCTCTCAATTCGGATGCTCAGCTTGCTCGAGGACAATTCCCATATGTAATTCAGAGATCTAATCATTTTGATGCTCCTCCGCAGGCACGCGTAACCGCTTGCTTAATGCCTTGGCTACCACTCCTGGTGTGACCTGCTTGAATAGTCCCAAAAGCCTGTTCTCCACTTGCCATCCTGCAATTGAGGCCTTCCTGGATAGAGGTCGAGGCCCCAATTTCATGGCATCTTGGTAGATGGTGGTTTCTTGTGCGTCTACAAGGTGTCTCTCAAAGGGCTGTGCCGCTTGCATGGCACCTGCCGATATGGACTTGCGGTAGTCATTATCTTCACATACGCGCCGGATAGCGAGTGCAACGGCCTTTGGATCCTGGTATTCCTTGACCAAACAAACGCTCACATCGTGGGTCAGATACTCGTTCATGGGTGCGATGTCAGAGGTGACAATTGGTGCGCCGCAAGCCGCCGCCTCAATAAAGACGATGCCAAATCCTTCCCAGCGACTTGGTGTACACATGCAATCACACCAGGAATACCAGAGCGGCAGTTCGGAATTCTTGACGGATTCCACCCAGAAACAACGTTCGCTAACACCCAGCTTTTGAGCTAGTTCCATGTAGGGTTTAGCCTCCCCGAGTCCAATGAAAATGCAGTAGTAATCTGCCGGCAACAGGGGAAGGGATCGGATCAATGTATCCAGGTTCTTCTGCTCTGCCTTGCGACCGACATGCAAAATGTGCTTACCGGGAGGGAAACGATCCGCCACTGCCTGGAGTGCGTTTTGATCCGAAATCGGGCGAAAGATGCTCGTGTCAACTCGATTGGGCAGGATGTGAATTCTGTCGGGATTCGTGCCTACCCGGATAACCTGCTGTGCCACTACCTTGGACATGCAGATGACCAGATCCGCATAGCGCACCGATTTGTGTATGATATCAGGATTGGAGTCGTGAACACTCACCACAACTGGAATCTCCGCCAGCCGGTGGCTACACACCAGGTCCGAGGCCCAATTCCCGCCGTAGCCTCGCACCACATCAGGACGCAGTCTACGCAGCCAGCCAGCAAAATCCTTCTCGGCGACGCCGAGAAGGGTCATGCCATAGGCCTGCCCTTCACCTTTTTCCAAGGGACTGAGCACAAAGACCTCATCAAACATGCCTTGGGGGTTATAGTATCGCTCCAGCCAATCATACCCCGCTGCTTCATAGGCAGCGATTGGATCAGATGGGACAACCACCAAACGTGGTTTGCTGTTTTTCTTCATAGCAACCTGCCATCGTCAGACAAACGACACTCAAAATAGAAATCGCTGCACCCCTTCGGCCAGATTGCTGTCATCCATTCGAGAAAACGAAATCCCCAAGGGTGTGCGAGCAAACCATAGTAAAGACGATCGTAGCCAGGATAGAACACTTCGCGCAGCACACTATCAATGACAAAACTGCTCTGGGTAATCTTGTCACAAAGCTCCTGTTCCGTATAGAAGTGGACGTGATCGGTTGTCTTCAAAGCGCCAGTACGCCGTAACATCCACTTCTGCAGCAGACTGCCCTCGTTCGGCGTGCCTAGAATCAACATGCCACCCGGCTTGAGCACCGATCTTACCACCTGTAATACACCAACATCATCTTGCACATGTTCGATTACCTGGTTGAGCAACACGATGTCAAACGACTTGCCCGTAAGGGTGAAATCCTTCAGGTCGCCCTGTATCACATTTGCATGTATAGCGACTTGCTTCGCTCTCTCTACTCGCAACGGATTGTAATCGACGCCAGTTAGCGTTAGGTCCGGCACTACCTGGAGGCGCGCCAGCCAGTAACCATCGCCACAGCCGGCATCCAGCAACTCCAGGGTCTGGCCAAGCCTCTTCTTGGCTCTGCTGATGCAATCGAGAAAGTACTTTGCCCGTCTGTCATAAATAGGCTTAATGCTCGGTCTCTCGGCCCACTCAAAGTGGCTATCAATATACCAGTTGTCGCCTTGCTCTATCTTTGCCTGCACATGCAATGCACTGTTGCTTGCTCCGGTATCAATGTCCATTCATCACTCCTATTGTCACTGCTTGCGACATACGATGATGTGCCGAAAGGCCAGGTTTTTCATCATAGGCAGGTTGCTGATCCACTGGTCTACCATTTTGCCGCGCACCTGCTTTTGCAAAGTACGTTTCCACAGCGGATGTAACAATGGTCGCAGCCACTTGGGGCGATTGCCCCACAATGGCAAAATCTGAAATGCCCTGTGGTCTACAATCGATAGGTTGGCAGCTTGTAGCAGTCTCTTCATTTCAACAACAGAAATGTGGATTGGCTGTGCCAGTCCAGGATAGGCATTACATACGATCGTGAAAGTGAATAGAGGTTTCCCATATCGAGAACACATGCGCCGCCTGGTCTGAGCACCCTGGCTATCTCGTTGATTACTTCGCCCACTCTTGGAATATAGTACAAAGAAGAAAAACAATAGATCATGTTGAAATAGCCATCACCAAATGGAAGCCCTCGAGCATTGGCCTCCACAAATTCAACATTCGCAAACCCAGCGGAATTCTTGGTTTCATTCGCCTTTTCGACAAATGGATGACTGAAATCAAGCCCAACGCCTTGAAGAACTTGACTGGCAAAGCTGAATAGATGATCGCCTGTTGCACAACACAAATCGAGCACTTTCACCTGACCAACATGCTGTCGCACCAGGTTCATGCGCACGGCTGCCAGAATGTCGAAGTAATCGCCTGAATTTTCTGACGCCACATGGCTGATGGTGTCCTTCGAGTAGGCGCTGCCGCTGTATTTGATGCGAGTTTCCTGCTCGATCAGGTCAAGACGAGAACGATCAGGCATAGGCGTCTCCGAACTTGCCCACCAGATCAGCAATGTGTTGCACGTCGCGGTTCGACAGGTTGGGGCGCACTGGAATATTCACGACCAGCGGATAGATGCGTTCCGTAGCTTCCAGCGCCTCCTGCCGGTAGCGGATGCCGAATTCACGCAGATGAAGAGGAGTGTACATGCCCTCCAACTCCACGCCGCTCTCGGCCATATAGGCACGAAACCGCTTCAGCATCTCTCGATCAGGCAACGTAACGCTAAGCTTTGTGTAGATATGCCCCTGCGGATTCTGAGTCCGATACAGTTCAGGAAATTCCATCAGCCTGTTGGCAATCACCGCGGCATTCTCCTGGCGTCTCTGGATAATCTGTGATAGTCTTTCTAGTTGATATACGATCAGCAATGCATCCAATGAGTTCATTGCTACATAGTTGAACTGATTGTGGTGTGCTACGTGTAGAGCTTTAGTCCCGTCTATTTCGTCACCGAAATACTGGGCATAGATATGAGCAAAGCGCTCGTTTGCCAGCATTCCGTCCTCCAGTTCAAGACTTTTGCTTTCAACTTGAACCTCCTCTTGATGCACGCGGGCAACCAGCGCGCCACCCGCAGTTGCCATCAGGTTTTTTCCGATGCCAAAGGAGTAAATGGAGAAGTCAACCTGCTCCTGATTGCCGGGAAACATGATTTCTTGCCCCAGACTCTGGCAGTTATCCGCAATTGTGGCGACTCCATACTGTCTGGCTACGGCAATGATATCATTGGTCTGCATGAGCTTGCCCGTGAGATGCACCAGCAGACAGGCCAGCACATCAGAAGACAGATGGCGCTTAAAGCTCTCTACGTCAGGCAGCAACTCCTGATCAATATCCACATAGACGGGGATCAGGCCATTAACCACGATAGGGTCAAATGTCCCCTTACAGCCATAGCTGGGCAGCAGCACCTTGTTGCGGTCAGGATATTTGGCCTTAAGGACACGCAAGACCAAGCTCAGGGCTGTTCTACCACTCCCGGTGGCGACCACAGCCGCCTTATCGCTCAACGCTAGCTTTTCACGAAACGAAGTCTCAAACTGCGCCAGCGCTCTATTATCCTCTATGGGCTTTGCGCCGAAGCCGGTGCGTATTTCTTCATCAAACCAGTAAGGCTTAATGAAGCTCACAGCCGGGTTTTTAAGCTGCCGAATGCGCCGACCTACAATACGAGAAGACCCCTGACCCTTCTTGGCAATGGCATAGGTTCGGCGAAGATTGCTGACGATAGCCTCCGTAGTCCGGGTTCCCAAGACAGGCGTCACCATTTCTTTGGTAGCTCGCATCCAATTGCGAACCAACAGGCGGTAAGGGCTGGGAGAGTCCTGCACTACGGCTGCCGGCTGCAACACGATAGTGCCTTTGAACAACCGATGGAGTTCCCCGCCGAATTTGCTTTTGAACACAGTCAAGCCATGCAACTTGCCTTCCTTGACATTGGGAAAACACTCGCCGATCTCATACCACTCGCATCCATCCTCTTTCGCTCCCAGCAGCGCATGCCAGACCAACAGATAGTTAACACCCGAGCTGAGGTGATCCATCTCACCACAGCCAGTCCAGTACTGAGAAGTCTTCCCGAAACGGGCACAGTTATGGAAAGCTACAGGATTCCCCTGAGCATCTTTTGCCACCCAAAGAACTGCATGTCCCTGCCCGGCAACATGGTGGGCGATACTCTCGAAATAAGCTTTGGGGTGTGGCGTTACGCCAGTACGCCGGTAGGTCTCGACATGAACACGATAGTACACGTCTACCCACTCCCGCCATAGGCCGCGCTCTATGTTGTAACCTGCCTTGCGCGCCTGTCGGACATTGTAGCGGGCATCCTTTGATAGATCCGACCACAGATCATCATCTGACTGACGCAGATTGACGATCATTGTATGCGTCGAGACGTCCTCAAATCCAGCCTGTACTAGATAATTGATCCCGCGATTACAAGCAAGACTGTTCCTGGTCAATGGGCTGACCGACACCTCCACTCGCTGCGCCTTGGTCTGGACAGCTATGCCCAGCACATGGCTGAAGACTCTGTCAAGGATCTTCTGACGATATGACTCAGGAATACCAGTTATCACGGCTGGACCGGCCGGACCGAATGAAGAGACCAGCGATCCAGAGCGCATAAGCTGCAACGGCATGACTGCAACCATCTCTTCGCCGTTATACACTGCGAAGCTGTAGTCCAGGTAGCCCCACTCAGGGATGCGGGTGATCATATACTGCCATGATGAAAGGCTGTAGAGCCAGCCGTCATCCGACTGGTATATAAGCCTATCCCATTCCGCAACAATACCGGACGTTAATCTGACGAACTCCATATTTCAGCTAGCCCTCTTCAAAATCTTGCATTCTGGCCAAAGACCATTTCGAGCGTTGGGCAACCACGCCCTGACCTTGAGCCAACTCGAAGCCGGCTAGATAATCTCCTAAGTGAACCCGAATACGCGTTGCCTCTGGAACGCAGTCCAACCACTCAGCGACGGGAAATTGTCTGCCAACTTCGAGCATAACAGTATACTCACCTGAGATCAGCCGGAGATCATGGATAGCGCACTGGATCACTCCATCGCCTGAGAGCGCAAGTGGCGGGCCGTTATGTGTGCTGCGAAGGGTAATTAGGCGTTCTCCAAGAAAGTTGAGGACATTGACCTGGCAATATGCCTGTATTTTTCCATCAACATGATACCCAATCCTGATAATCATCCCATCGCCTGTGTTGAAGTCTGAAGTCTCGCTACCACCAAGGCCATGCGTGGAAATCCAGGTCAGGATCACGCGCCGGTTTGGTTCCCAGCCAGGTGCAGCCTGTAGGTCAACATAGCTGTTGCACGAGTTTGTGCCGGACTGAAGATAAGAGCTAATGGCTTTATCAGCGTTACCAGCGAAGGCGATGGCACCAGATTTCAGCACAATCGCCTTGGGGCATAGCCGAGCAACCGCAGCCATGTTGTGACTCACAAACAACACTGTCCGCCCTTCTCTGGTTACATCCCCCATCTTCCCCAAACACTTCTTCTGGAATTCGGCATCGCCCACGGCCAGCACCTCGTCCACCAGCAGGATCTCCGGCTCCAGGTGCGCGGCCACGGCGAAGGCCAGGCGCACGTACATGCCGCTGCTGTAGCGCTTGACGGGGGTATCAATGAACTTCTCCACCCCGGAAAAGTCCACAATTTCATCGAACTTGCAGTCGATCTCGTGGCGGCGCATGCCCAGAATAGCGCCGTTTAGGTAGATATTCTCTCGGCCGGTCAATTCGGGATGGAATCCAGTGCCCACCTCCAACAAGCTGGCGAAGCGGCCTTTCATATTTACTTCACCTGAGGTGGGAGCAGTCACCTGCGAGAGTATCTTAAGTAGTGTGCTCTTCCCGGCTCCATTGCGACCGATAATGCCTAGCACTTCGCCCTGCTGGACAGTGAGATTGATGTCGCGCAGCGCCCAGATGTATTCACCAAAACGGTTGCCATGATCCTCCTCATCAATCTTAAGCAATGGATCAGGTTTCCTGCGTACGTGTGCCCACCAGCGTTCCAGGTCCGCGCCTAATGTGCCACTCCCTCTCAATCCCAGTCGATAGCGTTTGCTCAGGTTTTCAATAGAAATAACAATCGTCATACGGTATCCATGAAAGTGTTTTCCACCCGGTTGAAAATCAGTATTCCTATAAGCAACACAGCCATCATGAAACCTGCGCTGTAAAGCAGGTGGAAGATATCCACCGAGCCGGCACCCAGATAGGCAAAGCGGAAGGCTTCCAGGATCGACGTTAATGGGTTGGCCTGGATAAGGAGGCGGAATTTCTCCGGGACAGCCGAAACAGGGTAAATGACTGGCGTTGCGTACATCCACAAAGATACACCAAATCCAACCAGGAAGCGCAGATCACGATAGTGGGTGGTCAGGGAAGAGAAAATGATGCCAAAACCGAGTCCTAGCCCAGCCATCATCAGTAACAGCAGCGGTGTTAGCAATACCCACAGGTTGGGCGCCACATTTGAACCCGAAAGAACAAAATAGATCAGGAATACCAGGAACATGCTGAATTGGATGGTAAATGATATCAACTGGGAGATCAAGACCGCTATCGGGACAGTCAGGCGCGGAAAGTACACCTTGCCAAAGAGGCCAGCATTCCCTACGAATGTTGAGGATGTATTATTCACGCAATTGGCAAAATAGCCCCAAATCACCGTGCCGGACATGTAGAAAATGAGCTGTGGCAGGCCGTCGGTGGACAGGTTGGCAATCTGCCCGAAGATGACCGTGAAGATGAGGGTGGTCAGCAGCGGCTGGATCAAGTACCATAGCGGGCCGAGGATGGTTTGCTTATAGATTGAGACAAAGTCGCGTCGCACGAATAGCATCACCAGGTCGCGATAAGTCCAAAGCTCGCCCAGCCGTAAATCAAACCAGCTACGTTGGGGGCGTATCTTGATGTCCCATTGATCTTGCATTTTGGAAGCAGTCTTCATCTTTCTACCTTTTAATTTAGTGAAATTTGTGCATCCTTGTACCCTTTGGGTATTCATAGCAAAACATGAGCAAGTGTATTCCATATTGTACCTTGGTGAGCTACCCCGATTTTCTGCGTCTTCGATAAATTCTCGACTTTGATTGAAGTATCTTTCATTGCTGTTACCTGCGTTGTAATCCCATTTGGGCAAGTTCTGTATTGGCCTGTTCTGCAATCATCTGCCCAACAGAAAGATCAATTTGGTCAATCAATTGGCCAAGCCCATCCCCCACCCGAACATCGGGCTGGTAACCGAGTACGTTCATTGATTTTTGAAGTTCAGCCGAGCAATGGCGGATATCGCCCACCCTGGCATGACCAACAATTTGCGGTTCCAGGTGAGGTGCCAGCGACTCGGTCAGGGTTTGTGCCATTTGCAAGATCGAAACCGTTTCACCAGAACCGATATTATAAGCCCCGGACGGACACTCATGTCTAAGCGTTAGCTGGCAAGCTTTGATAACATCCGATATATAAACAAAATCCCGGCTCATAACGCCATCCTCATACACTTCGGGAGCTAGTTGGTTGAGCAAGCGTTGAATGAAAATTGTGATAATGCCGGTATATGGATTGGAGAATGCTTGACGGGGGCCATACACATTGAAGAATCGCAAAATGATCACGGGGAGCTGGTAAGCTTTCCTAAAGCAGGTCAACATTTGCTCCTGGGATAACTTAGTGATCGCATACATCGAGCCGGGATTAGGGGTCAGATCTTCAGGGGTGGGCAATGGTGTCAGGGAATTTCTACAGGAAGGGCAGGTCACTTCCCATTGCTTGGCATCCAATTGTTCTGGGGACCGTACAGGCGGATGAACAGGCCCACAAGAATCACAAGTGTATAACCCTTCGCCATGGATTGCTCGTGAAGATGATAAGATTAAGCGCTCAACCTGATTTTTTTCGTTCGCCAGAACGTCCAGTAGATTCGCGGTTCCCTGTACATTGACCTCAAAGTATTTGGCGATCTGGCACATGGATTGTCCCACCCCGGTCGTGGCGGCAAAGTGATAAATGATATCGATATTCTTAATTACAGCTTCAAGCGTATTGCGATCTCTCACATCCCCCAGGATGTATTCGGTTTCAGGGTTGCAGTAGTCCGGCCACTTCTCTTGTTCCCGCAGCCTACCGTGAACTTGGGGTTCCAGGTTATCCAGCACACGGACGGAATGCCCGGCTTTTAGCAAAGCATCCACCAGGTGAGAGCCGATGAACCCCGCCCCGCCGGTGACTAAGATTTTTTCAGCCAAAGTTTTATTCATCCTTTGATTTAAATTGCGACTCTGAATAACAACCAGGCAAAACAGCCTGAATTTTGCCCGACTCGTTGCGCCCGATGATGACCACCACTTCGCCCTGCTCGACGGTGAAGGAAACGTCTTTCAGAGCCCACAGTTCTTCGCCATCGTGGTTGCCATGATCTTTCTCGCCAATGCGGAGCATAGGGTTGGGCTTGCCGCGCAGTTTGGCCCACCAGACTTCCAGGTCGCGCGAGAAGGTCCCTGTGCCGATTTGGCCAAGGCGGTAGGTTTTACTAAGATTTTCCACGGAGATAACAGTTGACATGCTAATTTCAGTAGATCACGATTTCAGGTGAGAAGTTAGTAGGAATAGACATAACAACGCCATAAAGGTATTCGATAGCACGGCGCAAAAAGAAAGCAAAGCGTTTGAAGCGGAAACGAACAGGATCAACTCGTTTTGGGCCTGGGGCATGCTTGCGAGCAAAAAGCCAACGTAAACGGACCCAGATATTGATCAGCAACAAGCCAAAACCCAAAAGGAAGAAACGAAAAGCAGGGTTCCTGGAAGTTGTGATAGCACGCACTTGGCGCAACATGCGATAAGAACACTCAATCCCAAAACGACGGCGATAACGCTTGTAGACTTTCTTGGGAGTCCAATCCAGATGAATGACAACAAAAGCCAGCCATTTTCGGCGTAGCTTGCCATCCTTTCCTGGTACAAGTGTGGCCTTGAGCACCAGATCAACAGATGTGCCGTCTGTGAAAGTGTACGCAGTGCGATAGCTTTTTCTGCCTCTACAAAGCGCTCGCGTACCGCCATGCTTACCCCGGATGGTACACGCTAAAATGGCAGGCTGATTTTGATCTGTCAGGTAGCGAATGATCGCTGAAGAGCAAAAACCTTTGTCCAAATATGCTACATCCAGGTGTAAATTCAAGCATTTCAGGCAAAAGAACAGCCGCTTGAGCACTTCTAGCGGTGTATCTTCAGGCAAAACATAGGTTACGGCCAGCGTTAGCCGGACATCACGCCAGATTACATAGGCACTGGCAATCCGGAAGAAATGAGTTGTTCCTTTCTTGGCCCTGCCTCGACAGGTGTATGTGCGCAACTCAGGCGTCTTGCCGTAAAAAGGCTCATCGTGAAAATCAAATGCAACTTCAACGTCTTGCCGAAAGACTTCGTCAGGCACTCCTTCGGATAACGCCTGGTTCATTTCACATTCTTGCTCTTTCATATGGCACACGTTTAGTTGCTCGTTGATGTACTCTCGAATGGTATTGCCACTGGCTGCATCGAGTAGATCATTACAAGCTGTTTCTATGCTCACGCTATCTGTTGCCGCTTTGAAGAGCACATTGAACAACATTTCTGTATCGCATTGATAGCCATCTGATGTTAGTGAGAGATGTTTCGTAACATTCCGCATTGTTGCCTGATGAACGTCTTTTGCCTTGAGCCGATATTCGGGTATCATTGTGTTGGGCCTCTTCGGTTTCAGTTTTGTCGTCCAACACAACTTTCTCCGAAGTTGGCCCTTTTGTCAATCAAAATCGTGATCTACTGAATTTATAAAAGAGGATTCACTTTCGATGACAGACAAAAACATAATCATGCGGACGAACTTTGAATTCTTTGTTAGTCAATTCATGCATATCCAGCGGTTGAACCTCAAAAAAAGGTTCAAGTTTATTCAGCACATCCATTCCATAATGCCTGTAGTGCCCGTTTCCATCCGGGGTCTTATATTCGCGAGTCGTTTGATTTGGATAATCACCGGGGATTGTAAATATGGCAAGTCCGCGGGGTTTTAGAATGCGTGCGCATTCCGCGATCGCTGCCTGGTCGTCGGGCACATGTTCAAGCACGTGGTTGCACACCAGTGATGAAAATCTTTCAGAAGCGAATTGTAAATGTTGAATATCCTCGCTGACATAATCTACATCAGCTGAATTTAGATCGGTGGTCAATACTTTTAGATTTGGGAGTTGTCTAATCTTGTCAAATAGTATTTTTGCAGGTGCAAAGTATAGCAACTCATTACCTGGCAGGTTGTCAAGTAATTTGGGGAGCAACACTGCCAAACCACGGTGCCTTGATCGGGAGTCGCAACCCGGACAGCGCGAATTGATTGTAACCGCTCGCCAATTTGCTGTGGATAAAAAAGCAGGACCAGTCCATCCACAGCAAGGACATTTAACTCGTGCCAGTTTGGAGTTGATATGAAAATAATAAATATCGTGGATGAATCCTTGAAATATATGCCAGGCTTCACGGGAATCAAAGCGGCGGACAAGTGCAAAAGCAATTTTCTTAATAGCAGATGCAATTAATGTGCGCATGCTTGGTACGCCGGAACCTTGCCACCCCGGATTGTCATGAGAAAATTGTTGTTTCATACTGTGACCATAAAGGTCTGCTTGATGCGGTTGCCATGATCTTTCTCGCCAATGCGGAGCATAGGGTTGGGCTTGCCGCGCAGTTTGGCCCCCCAGACTTCCAGGTCACGCGAGAAAGTGCCGGTGCCGATGTGGCCGAGGCGGTAGGATTTGGAGAGGGATTCGACGGAGATGACGGTTGGCATGGGAAAAAGATGAACCGCGAAGAGAGGATAAGGAGGGAAAAAGAAGGTGAACCGCTAAGAACGCGAAGGGAGCGAAGGTTTCTTATTCTTGGCGTCTAGGCGGTGAGGATTTTGTTTTTTCGGGGTGGTTGTTGACCATGCGCTGGATGCCGTCTTTGACCAGGCGCACGTTCCAGTTGATCAGGAATCCCAGGGTGCAGCCACTGAGTTTCAAATAGGTCAACAACTGGGCCTGGTGGATGGGTAACACTTTCTCGACGGCTTTGTTTTCGATGATGACGCATCCTTCGACCAGCATATCTAGCCAAAAACCAACTTCAACCTGGTGATTTTCATATTAAGACCGGCTGGGGGACTTCGCAATCGACGCGCAAGCCGCGCTGGATCAGTTCGTAGGCCAGACAGGCCTGGTAGGCGGATTCCAACAGCCCGGGGCCTAGTTCCCGGTGAACCTTGATGGCCGCGTCTACGATTTGGTGGGCGATTTCTTCTATATCCATATCAATTTTCTTGTGGGAGAAAAATTTGAACCGCGAAGAACGCGAAGGGCGCAAAGGTTTTTTTAATAAGTTTCTCTTGGCGTTCTTAGCGTCCTTGGCGGTTCATTCTACACCGTATACATGTAGGTTTGCTCGACGCGGTTGAAGATCAGGCTGCCGAGCAGCACGACGGCCACCATGAACCCGAAGCTGCAGAGCAAATGGGCCGGGGGCCAGGCTGCCCGCGCCGAGATACGCATAACGGAAGGCCTCCACGATGGGCGTCATCGGGTTGGCTAGAATGATCCACTGGAAGCGTTCCGGGATGGACGAGACCGGGTAAATCACCGGGGTGGCGTACATGAGGAGCTGCACGCCGAAGGTCACCAGGAAGCGCAGGTCACGGTATTTGGTGGTGAGGGAGGAGACAATGATGCCGAAGCCCAGTCCGAGGCCCGCCATCATCAACACGAGCACGGGCGAAAGCGCTATCCACAGCCAGTTGGGCTGGAGGGGCGTGCCGCGGGCGGCGAAGAAGAAAATGAACAGGAGGAAGAAACCGAACTGGATGGCGAAGGCGATCAGGTTGGAGATCAAGATCGAGATGGGCACCGCCAGCCGGGGGAAGTAGACCTTGCCGAACAACCCGGCGTTTTGCACGAACGTGTTGGAGGTCTTGTTCAGGCAGTCGGCGAAATAGGCCTACACCACCGTCCCGGACATGTAAAACAGGAACTGTGGCAATCCGTCCGTTGGAAGTTTTGCGACATTGCCAAAGATAAAAGTGAAAATAACCGTGGTCATCAATGGTTGGATGAGATACCAAAGCGGACTGAGGATGGTCTATTTGTATACCGAGACGAAGTCGCGGCGCACGAAGAGCATCGCAAGGTCACGGTAGCGCCAGAGTTCGCGCAGCTTCAGTTCCCACCAGCCGCGTTGGGGCTGGATGATCATGTCCCATTGTTCAGATTCGGTAGTGGTTATTTCCATAGAAATTCAGTTCAAGCCGAACACGATGGTGAAAACCACCATGCTGAAGAGCGGCTGGATGATGGCCCAGCCCACGCCGAGGATGGATTGGGCGTAGCGGGTTTTGATGTCGCGCCAGACCAGGAAGAAGAACAGGTCGCGGTAGCGCCTAAGCTCGCGCCAGTCGATCAAATGCCAGCCCTTTTCAGGCTCGATGATCGTCTGGACTGGAGATCCAGTTTCGCTGTTTGGTAAAGAAATGCTTTCAGCATCCATATTTGCTTCTTCTAATGAAATGAGTGTGTTTCAAACGAGTTGAGAAGTTCTGGAAATTGGGGCGTGGGGCTGTCATGAAAGGACAGTTCCCAGGTGGCAAAAAGCAAGTGAAATGTCAAAAAACAAAAAGATAGCTGATTAGAAGCCGCCAACTTGATGAAATTGTGAGCCAAGGAGAGCAGACCGAGTTCTGTGCGGACTTTCTGTAATCCTCTGAGCATAAATCTGCGGAAATTTCGATTGTATTTGATATGACCGAAAACACCTTCCACTTCCCAGCCACGGCGGGAACGCAACTTGACACCTTTTTCACTCGTCAAAAGCTGTCTGGCTTGTTCCTTCAAACGCCAGTTATTCCAACTGACGTTGATGCTGCGATTGCCTTCTCCGCGAGTGCATTGTTCCTTGAGGGGACACTTTCCACAATCGAGACAAGTGTAGCGGTGAATTTGGATCGGATAATCGTTTTTGGTGCTTTTGGTGAAGTCGTAGTCGAAAGGCAGGGGTTGTTCATTGGGGCAGGTGAAGCAATCACTCTCAGGGTCGTAGACAAAATTCTCAGCCCGGAAGGGGTCATCCCGGAACTTGGCTTTCCCTTCTCGATAGAAAGTGGCGTACTTGAGATAGGCATTGCATTGTTTCTATTCGGCAAACGCCAGATTTTCTTCCGTGCCATAGGAGCCGTCGCCGACCCAGTTCTCGGGCAAGCGCCCCAGTTGGGTTTCTGCTTCTTCCGTATGGGGCTTCAAACAAGTACCGTCATTGGCTTGTTGGTGAACGCTGAAACCGACGATGAATTGGTTTTCGGTGCCCAACTGCACATTGTAAGCAGGTTTGGGCCAGGCGTTGGGATTGCGCTGATCTTCTTTCATGCGCATGAAGGTAGCATCTTCATCTGTTTTCGAGTAACTGTTGCGACCGGCCAACTTCTCTTCCTGGTCTTCGTATTTTTCCAGCTGGGGCAGATAGTCTTTCTCCATTTTGCGCACAGCCTTTTTCAGACCTTTGTCTTCGGAATCCTGGCGCAGTCGATCATTCAATTCGTCATTCTTCTCCATCAATCGTTGGCTATCGATTTCGGCCTCTCCCCCATTTCTGACAGATCCTTATCCCCATAAGCTTCTTGCTCAGTTTGATTGATCTCTTCGATCTCTTCCAACAATTCCCAGATTTTTCCCTGCATCCCTTCCTTGTATCGCTTTGTATTCTTGGCCCATACCGCACTATACTGGCGTGCATTCGCTCTCAACTTGCTCCCGTCTACAAAATAATCTTCCAATTTCACATGTCCCTGCTCAATCAGCAACTCCAACACTATGGCAAAGACTTCCCCGATGATCTCCTTCATCACCACCCCCCGAAAGGTATTGATCGTTCGAAAATCGGGTCGGCTCTGCCCACTCAACCACATGAAGTACACATTCTCTCGC
>CAZCPP010000075.1:0-15044 GCA_964500655.1 uncultured Anaerolineaceae bacterium
CTTGACCTGATTTTATCCGCTTATCCTTTACTCAACTGCGTAACATGAGTTAACAAATATCCAGTTGCAGGGACACGAAACTTCGTGCCCCTGTTTTTTTTATTCAGGAAGCAATCCCTCATATAGCTTGCGTGCTTCGTCCAGTAAATCCAGGTCAACAGGAAGCTTGAACTCTTTGGTGACGCGTAAAGTCAAATAAGCGGCAGCCTGCAGGAGGTCCGGAGCGAGATGCGTTTCTCCCTTGATAAGTTGCAGTAAATCGTAGGCGCTAGGTGTATGGACGGGCTGACCCTGGCGGATATAGTACTCACGAATTGCGATGCCTGCTGCTCTACGCGCACAAACACGCACTTGCCCCTCATTGCCGTGGTCACGTGCGGATTCAGCACGGTTGAATTCGATTTGTATCTTCTCTTTCCAATTTGCCATCTGAACGAATTAGGGCGACCATCAGGTCGCCCTTTCTTATTTAATCCACAAATCGGTATTTGAGCAATGTCCAGACTGCTTCGAATGCATCTTTGAGCTTGATCTTCTTCCCTTGCGAGTAATCACGTGGATTGAAAGAGATGGGCACCTCGAAGATGCGATATTTGCGCTTGAGTATTTTTGCGGTGAATTCGGGCTCAAAATCAAATCGTTTGGCATGGATTGTCATCCCTTCAACTACTTCTTTCCGAAATACCTTATAACCAGTTTCCATATCGCTCAGAATGGTATTGAACAGGATATTTGTCATGAATGTCAATAGGTAGTTCGCAACCATATGCCAGAACATAACCACACGCCGCGGGCCACCCAGGAAACGAGAGCCATAGACGACATCAGCAACACCCTCTTCGAGTGGTTTTAGTAGAGTGGGATAATCACGCGGGTCGTATTCAAGATCAGCATCTTGAATAAGCAAAATATCACCTTTAGCAGCTTGGACACCAGCGACAACGGCCGAACCTTTACCTTCGTTCTTTTCTTTTAAAATGACTCGAATATTGTCTTTGCCATCCAACTCTTTTAGCAAGTCGCGTGTTCCATCAATTGAACCATCGTCTACCAGAACGATTTCCCAGGCGAGTTTGGTGTCTTTGACACGATTGATGATCTCACGAATACTTTCAACTTCATTGTAAATTGGTATTATTACGGATAGTTTCATAGTTTGGGATTATAAACGATAATAATATCAAGCGAGTATTAATTTGTGGCCATGCTATAATCGAAATACCATCTTTTTACCGTCTGATGGGAGATCTTATGACTAATCCATTACAAACCGCTACACCTGCCGCCGCCCCAACTGCTGGAGGGGGGTTCATGCCTCCACAGGTGACAAGCCTGGATGATACGGGACTGAATCCTCTCTGGCTTCAAGACCTTGTATTAAAGGTATTGTATTTTCGAGGCTATCTAAGCGGATTCAACATTTCAGAGGATATCACGCTACCGTTTGCTGGTGTGACCGATCAAATTCTGGTTGCTTTAAAAACGGACAAATTGATTGAGATCAAATCTTCTCAAGGCGGATTGGGGGAAGGCGCCTACACATACGGAATAACAGGTGCTGGTATTCAGCGTGCACGCGAAGCATTGGAACGCAGTCAATATGCTGGGCCAGCTCCCGTCCCTTTTGAAGTGTATAACGAAGCTATCAGGCGTCAAAAGAGCGGGCGCTTGGCTGTAACATCACGCACCATGCGCCAGATTCTTTCACAGTTGGTTATCTCGGAAACGACCTTCCAGCGTTTGGGCCCAGCATTGAATTCTGGCTCATCTATATTTATGTATGGACCTCCTGGAAACGGTAAAACCAGTATCGCGCGTGCTTTTGGGAATCTGGTCTTGAGCCAGGATATGTACATTCCACACGCCTTATATCTGGATGGACAGGTGATCAAGGTTTATGACGCTGCCAGTCACAAGTTAGCCTCTGATGAGACTGCAGGATCACCGGGAGCATCTACAACTGGTAAGCTGCGGACAAGTACCCGCCGTGACCCACGCTGGATCAAAGTGCGAAGACCATTCATCATGACCGGTGGTGAGTTAACCCTTGAAGGCCTCGACCTGGTTTTTGATGATACGCATAAGTTTTATGAAGCGCCATTTCAGGTGAAGGCCAACGGCGGTATTTTGCTGATCGATGACTTTGGACGCCAGCAAGTACGGCCGCGAGACCTGCTCAACCGTTGGATTGTGCCGCTCGAAAATCGTGTGGATTACCTAACACTTCATAATGGGCGCAAGGTAGAAGTCCCATTTGATGTGTTAATTGTGTTTTCTACCAATCTGCCACCCAAAGATCTGGTTGATGAAGCCTTCCTCCGTCGCCTACGCCATAAAATTGAGATAGGCGATCCTACTTACGAAGATTACCGTGAAATTTTTACCCGCGTTGCGGGCGGCAAAAATGTGGAATATAACGACCAGGGGTTGGCATATTTGTTGCAGGAGTGGTATATCAAACGCAATCGCAAATTACGCGCCTCGCATCCCAGAGACCTGTGCGACCAGATACTCGATATTTCCAGTTATCTCTCAGTCCCACCTGTGATGAATCGCGAAATGATCGACCGCGCAGCTCAAGCATATTTTGTGGATATTTAATGCGCGATTGGCCGCGTCCGTTGATTTTCGCTCATCGCGGCGCATCGGCCCATGCGCCTGAAAACACGCTAGCGGCGTTTGAGCTTGCCCTTGACCAGGGTGCACATGGCATAGAGTTGGATGTCAAACTCAGCGCTGATGAGGAAATTGTTGTTATTCATGATGCAACCATTGATCGTACTACTAATGGGCAGGGACGTGTCTCAAAACTAACCCTGGCTGCCTTGCGGGAATTGGATGCAGGCAGCTTTTTCTCGAGCAAATACAGCGATGAAAAAATACCTACACTGGCCGAAGTATTCGACCAAATAGGTAGCCGTACAATAATCAACGTTGAATTGACCAATTACAATACATCCCGTGATGGATTAGCAAACAAAGTTTGCGGCTTGGTCGAAGATTTTGGGTTACAAAACAATATTCTGTTCTCATCGTTTCTCCCCTCGAATCTCACCCGGACACAAAACCTGCTTCCCCAAACCCCTCGCGGGCTCCTTGCCTGGCGTGGATGGCTGGGATGGTGGTCACGCTCGTTTGGTTTCCATTTCGGTAATTACCAGGCCTTGCACCCCAACTTGCGAGATGTAACTGCCCAGCAAGTTTCCCGCATTCATAGATTGCAACGACGCATTTATGTGTGGACGGTCAATGTTGTAGAAGACATGCACCATCTATTTACCTGGGGTGTGGATGGAGTTTTTACTGACGATCCGAAGCTAGCTATTAAAGTATTAAATGAAAAAAAATGATTCCTTACGAATGGCTCGAACAGGCAAATAGCCGTATTGCTCCCGTAATTCAACGAACGCCGCTCACTTATGATGGAGCGCACAATATGTATATCAAGTGGGAAAACCGGCAAGTAACGGGTTCTTTCAAAGTAAGAGGGGCTTTCAATAAGATACTTTTGCTTGAAGATTGGGAACGTGAAGTTGGTATCGTAGCCGCTTCGGCTGGCAATCATGGACAGGGCCTCGCTCTGGCCGCACAAAAAGTTGGTGCAACGGTGGAAGTTTTTGTTTCAGAGCATGCTGTACCTGCAAAGGTCGAGGCTATGCACGTGCTTGGCGCATTAATTCATACTGTTGCAGGTAGTTATCCGAAGGCCGAAGCAGCTGGGAAAGCCTATGCCATGGAGAAGCAAAAGACCTGGGTTTCACCCTACAACGATGGCCAAATCATTGCAGGGCAAGGAACAATTGGGTTGGAGATCTTAAAAGAATTGGGGAAAAATGTGCCTACCTGGCTTGTTCCGGTAAGTGGGGGCGGTTTGTTGGCTGGAATCGGTTCATCCTTTAAGGAGCAAGTTAATCGTCCGCGATTGATCGGGGTACAGGCTGAGGTCGCTCCGTTCATGCATGATCTTTTTTATAAAGATTCGCAGGATGGTATCCCGGATCTTCCAAGTCTCGCTGATGGGTTGATGGGAGAAGTAGAACCTGGCTCTGTGACAATCCCGATGGTAAAGCAATTGGTTGATGATATTATATTGGTCAGTGAAGAAGAAATTGCTGATGCGATTGCCTTTGCCTGGCATGTATTTGAAGAAAAATTGGAGGGTGCCGGGGCAGTCGGACTAGCAGCTATTTTATCGAATAAGGTGAAGACGCGCCCGGCAATGGTTGTTGTATCAGGAGGAAATGTGCAGACTGAAGTCCATGCTGAAATTGTACAGCGTTTTGCGAGGAAATCATGGAACTAAAACGTGTACAAATCTATTTTCTACTTCTGGTGGTATTAACGATGCTGTTTCCTGCACCGAAAGTTTATGCGCAAACAGAATCGCCACCATCAGAAGTACTGGATTTGATGGAATCGCTCACTCCGGAAGAGCGAGTTGGGCAACTATTCCTGGTAACTTTTACTGGAACGGATACAGATATTGAATCACCAATTTATGATTTGATTGCAAATTATCATATTGGGGGCGTGGTTTTACAGGCCGAAAATGACAATTTCATCTCCTCACCGAGTACTGTATCTGCTACGCATCAATTAATTTCCGATATACAGAACATTGAATGGGACAGTACAATATCACCAATTTCAGTCCCGGAACCTGACACATTGATCGAGCGCGCCTATGTACCATTATTTGTAGGTATAGAGCAGGATGGGAATGGGTTCCCGTCTGATCAAATTCTGAGCGACTTGACTGCCATCCCGAATGCTATGTCTCTTGGTGCCACATGGAAACCTGAACTGGCGCAGCAGATTGGTGAAATTCAAGGTTCAGAATTGGCAGCGTTGGGAATCAACTTATATATTGGTCCGTCATTAGATGTGCTTGAAACGCCCAGCCAGGCTGCTCAAAGCGATATTGGCACAGGAACTTTTGGAGGCGATCCGTACTGGGTAGCTGAGATGGGAAGCGCGTTTATTAACGGATTGCATACCGGGAGCGATGGACATATGCTGGTAATTGCCAAGCATTTTCCCGGACTAGGCAGTTCAGACAGATCTGCGGATGAAGAAGTCGCTACAGTGCGTAAATCGTTGGAACAATTGAAACAAATCGAATTGGCGCCATTTTTTGCTGTGACGGGCAATGCACCCGATGCACTTTCAACGACTGATGGCCTGCTAGTCTCCCATATTCGTTTTCAGGGCTTGCAAGGCAATATTCGGGCCACCACGCGCCCGGTCAGTTTTGATCAAAATGCTCTTGGAGAAATTCTGGCTTTACAGCAATTATCCGATTGGCATGTGAACGGTGGCTTAATCGTTAGCGATAATCTGGGAAGCCGCGCCGTACGTATCTTTTATGCACCTGCGAATGAAGGTTTTTCTGCAGAGCTAGTAGCACGAGATGTCTTCCAAGCCGGTAATGATTTGCTCTATTTGGGTAACATTACCTCTAGCAATGCAGAAGACGCCTACGCTACTACGGTTGATGTGCTGGAATTTTTTGCCCAGCGCTATCGCGAAGATTCAGCCTTTGCGCAATTGGTTGATGAAGCGGTCTTGCGGATTCTGACTCGAAAGCATCAACTATTTGGCCGTTTTCTCATATCTGATGTAATCACACCTGTTAATGCCCTCGCAGAGGTTGGCGTAGCACAGCAAACCGTATTTGATGTGGCACGATATTCCGCAACCCTTATCAATCCAGATATACAGGAACTGACATCATTATTCCCATCACCGCCTGCGCTACGGGATCGCATGGTTTTTATCACGGACACTGCACAATACGTACAATGTAGTAACTGCCCGGTAATGTTCTCACTATCTGTGAATGCCTTACAAGATGCCATTGTGCGGCTCTACGGGCCAAATGCCGGCGGCCAAGTTTCTGAAGCGCGATTAGACTCTTACACCATTGACGATTTGGCAGCCTTGCTGAGTGAAGCGGATGTAGAGACAATGGTTTCTAATATCAGTCGTGCAAACTGGATCGTATTGAGTCTTTCGGACGCCAGCCGTGGACAGCCGGAATTAATCAGTCGTTTCCTATCTGAACGTCAGGACTTGTTGCGCGAGAAACACATTGTCTTATTCTCTTTTACCGCCCCTTATTATTTGGACGCAACTGATATTTCCAAGTTGAGCGCCTATTACAGCCTCTACAGCAAACAACCCGCATTTGTTGACGTTGCAGTGCGGTTGCTCTATCAAGAACTAACCCCTTTGGGATTCTCTCCGATCTCTGTTCCTGGGATTAATTATGACTTGATCGAAATTACCCGACCAGATCCAGATCAAATCATCATTCTCTCTCTAGACTTTCCACCTGTTTCCGTCCCGACAATCACGCCTACTCCTGTCACTCTTTTTTCCACCCAAACATCTGTTCCTACTACCCTGCCCGAACCAACTGCCATCCCTTTGTTTCGCAGTGGAGAAACAGTCAATGTTCAAACTGGGGTGATCCTGGATCATAATGGGCATTTGGTTCCTGACGGCACGGTTGTGCGTTTTACGATGTTGTTGAGCGGTGAAGGTGGTGGCATCATTCAGCAAGCAGATCAGATCACTGCCGGTGGCATTGCGCGAACATCCTTTTCTTTAGAGAAGACGGGCTTAGTGGAAATTAGTGCTTCAAGTGACCCCGCTACTCTCTCGGATGTGATTCAAATTGATGTCAGTCAAGGGGATGTCGAAGCTGTTACTGTGGTTGCTCCGAACCCATCCGAAACTGTTGAACCGACACAAATTCCATCCACGCCTATCGAAGGAAATATTTTTGTTACTGATACAGGCTTTCCGCGCCCTAATACCTGGTTGCTGACGATGATACTTATTGCACTTGGTTCAGGGCTAGCATATTGGGCAGGTAGTTCCTTGCAATCGACTCGATGGGGTTGGCGTTGGGGATTATGTGTGTTTTTAGGTGGATTGGCTGGGTATAACTATGCCGCCTTGGGTCTCCCTGGAGGTACCCAACTTGTGCTAGCAAGTGGCTTGGGAGGAATATTTGGCTTGACTACTTTTGGAGGGGTGATTGGATTAGGCGTTGCCTGGTTGTGGTCTCGACAGTCTTAACGAATCAGTGTTGTAACCAGACTGATTAAAAATAATCCAGCCCCTACCCATATTAAGATGCTATCAGGGGGAGTTGTAAAAGTTTCCCAGATTGAAGATTCTGTTTCCTGTCTTGATACAGCTGTCGGGATGGTTGGTGGTTCACGGTTGCCTAGCAAAGCTTGGCGGAAAGTCTCAATTGAGTCTGGACGCTGGTCTGGATGAAGGGACATAGCCCACAAGATTGCGCGTTCGATCCGCCCGCTGACGGCTGGGTTGATTTGTCGAGGTGGTAACAAGCTTTCAGGTTGCAAGAAGCGCTGGCGCGCATTTATTGGGGATTCGTTTGTAAGCAGATGATAAAGTGTTGCACTAAAGGCATAAATATCTGCACGGACGTCGGTGTGTAATCCGCCGCCGCCATATTGTTCGAGAGGCGTGTACAGCGCAGTTCCCTGTCCTTGGATTATCGTAATGGTGACTTCTTCCGGGACCATGATCTTGACCAGTCCAAAGTCCACCAGCTTGAGTAAACCATTTGGAGTCAGTTTCAAGTTACTTGGTTTGATGTCTCGATGTACGATGGATGGTTTCTGACTATGTAAAAATGACAACGCATCGGCTAATTGATTAGCCCAGTTGGATACATCTTTTTCAGCAAGAAAAGTTTTATTGCGGCGCGCATCCAGCATGAGGGTACGCAGATCGTTTCCAGGCACATAGTCCATGACCAGATAATCGCGTTGACCACTGGAGAAGAAGTCAGATACCTTTGGCAAGTTTGGGTGATCGAGACGCGCAAGCACAGTAGCCTCGCGGAGAAATTGTTTGCGGGCCTGTTGCAGGACTTCGTCTGGGAGGTTGAGGTCGTAGAGAACTTCCTTTACCGCACAAAGACGACCAGACAACCGCAAATCATCGGCCAAGTAGATGGAACCCATCCCACCCTGACCGATCCGTTCGCGAACCTGGTAGCGATCACGCAGAACCTCCCCGTTCTTAATCGGGAAAGACATATTCGGTTTCTCGTAGAAAGCAGGCCGCGCAATGAATTTTATCGGCGTAATTTCTGCGCAGGGATTTGCTTTTCATCTATATTATAATTGTTTTCTGTAATCCATTCATTGAGGTTTTATGGAAAATTCGTTGGAAGAATATCCCATGCTGGTAGCAGAAGAAGGGCCGCTTAACGAACAACGCTGGCCGCTGATGCGAACAGTTGTGCTCGGTCGTGACTCTACCTGTGATATTGTCATACCGGATAGGCAGATATCCCGTTACCATGCACGTATCACACCCACACAGGAGGGCATGATATTGGAAGATCTGGATAGTAAAAATGGAACCCATTGCAATGGTGTGGTGTTGACATCTCCCCTGGTTTTGCAAGATGGTGATTCGGTCCAAATTGCTCTCGTCCAGAAGTTCCAGTTTCTGACCTCGGATGCAACCATGCCGTTGACCGAGGGTGCTGGTCGCCCTGGTCGCCTAAATGTGGATGCCCGTTCGCGGCGGGTATGGATAAACCAACAGCAGCTCGTGCCGCCGCTTTCGGCTCAGCAGTTTAAACTTCTGTGGTTGCTTTTTGAAAACCAAGGGCAGGTGATCAGTCGCGCTGATTTGATATCAGTTGTTTGGGGTGAAGAGCAATCGGCCGGTGTTTCAGACCAGGCGCTGGATGCACTCATACGCCGTTTGCGAGACCGCTTAGCTGCCCTTGACCCAACTCACCAGTATATTGATACAGTACGAGGGCATGGCGTGCGATTGGATAATCCCCCAACATAAGATTGACCCTAGAAAATTACCAAAGAGTTCTTGAAAAACGAGAATTCATGACAGAGCATAAACTTCCAATAAACCAAATTCTTCAGGGGGATTGTGTTGATATCCTGACGTCATTGCCTGGAAAATCAATCGACCTGATCTTTGCTGATCCTCCTTATAATTTGCAACTATCCCAAGATCTCTGGCGCCCCAATCTCACAAAAGTGGATGCTGTAGACGACTCTTGGGATAATTTTTCCAGCTTTGAAGAGTATGATGTCTTCACACGCAACTGGTTGACCGCTTGCCGTCGCGTACTCAAAGACACTGGAACAATCTGGGTGATTGGCTCTTACCATAACATTTATCGTGTAGGTGGCATTCTTCAAAACCTTGGATATTGGATCCTAAATGATGTAGTATGGGTCAAGACCAATCCTATGCCCAACTTTCGTGGTGTGCGCTTTACCAATGCACATGAAACATTGCTTTGGGCGCAGAAGGAAAGGGGGAGGCGATATACGTTTAATTATCAGGACATGAAATCCATGAATGATGATTTGCAAATGCGCAGCGACTGGGTGCTCCCGCTATGCACGGGCGCAGAACGGATGAAACTCAACGGTCAAAAAGCACATTCCACTCAGAAACCCGAATCCTTATTGTATCGAATTATTCTGAGCAGTTCCAACCCTGGTGATGTGGTACTGGATCCATTTTTTGGAACAGGCACAACAGGTGCAGTTGCAAAGAAATTCCATCGCCATTGGATTGGTATTGAACAAGACAAAAAATACATCCGGGTGGCACAAGAGCGGATTAATGGAATTCAGGCTAGGGCTTATGATGAATCGTTATTCGCTTCTTCATCCGGACGGAAATCCCGTCGCGTCCCCTTCAGCCGTTTGCTTGAAACAGGCTTGATCCAACCAGGACAATCCCTGTATTTGGGTGAATCTGACGAGATTGAAGCCCTTGTTCGAGTAGATGCTTCAATTGTATGCGGTGAATTGGTAGGTTCAATCCACAAAGTGGCAAAGCAATTATTGAATGCACCTGCCAATGGTTGGGAAAAATGGTTTTACGCTGATGGCCACGACCAAAAATATCCCATTGATCGGTTACGAAAGAAATACCTAAAGATGGAGAAAGATGAAGATCAAGTTTGAATAGAAACTATCTAAACTCATGCATTCCAGTCAGCGTGTTTATTTGGGAGAAGTAAATCCGGATAACAAAAAAAACTGGCCGTTATCAATTGATAACGGCCAGTTTGATTATCCCATCTTTTTCTTCATCGAAAACTTCAAGGCAAGTTTATATAGCGATTCCAATTTCGCTTTCACTTCTTTAGCTTGCTCGCCATCTTGATCAGCCTGCCCTTGGGCTTCGAGTTGCGCCATCAAGCCGCTAAGTGTGTTCAGCATTTCTTCGGTGACCATATCTTCATTTTCAGTCAGCATTTTTTCAAGGGCTGCTTCATCTGGGGTTTCCAGCAGTTTCTCAATGAATGCCACCTCTGGTGGAGGTGCACTGGCCTCTTGCAGGACTTCAATCATTTTTTGTAGTTTCCCCATGCGCTCATAATCGTTTTTCTCAGAAGCCTGCCTTAACATCTGGTTTACTAAATCTACTGCTTCTTGAGTGAAACTCTGGATATTGTCACGTGTGGCTTTAGCAACATCTTCCTGCTCAAGCAATTGATCGACGAGTGCCTGTGCTTCTTTGATTCGTTCTTCCACTTGGCGGTCAATCTCATTGATATAGTCGAGCAGTGTCTCCCGTAACTCTTCCAGTTTTTTCTTTTCATCGCCTTCGGCGGCTTCAAGTTTCTCAGTTAAATTCTGAAAGAAGGTATAGTCCATGCCGCCACGGGCCATACTGACATATGCCCGGATGCGAGCCTCACTCGGAGCCGCTATGACCAAATCAAGCAACTTCTCGCGGGTTAGATTTGGCCCCGCTTCTTGCAAGGCCTTCGATGCGGCTTCCAATTCACCAACGGATTCCTGTAACCCGCGACCAAATTCCGTCTCTTCGAGCAGTTGTTTCTGTATTTCGGACATTTGCTTTGCGACAGATTCCTGCCCACTGCCCATCGCGCTTTGGGCGAGACGACCAAAGAGAGCGAAGAACTGTTCATCGATCAAGGCGGTGTTGTGTTTGATCATTTCCGAGCGTGCATCCTTGCCGGAAGTTTGGATCAGGCGTTCGATCAGCGAGACGCGTTCCTGTTGCTCTTTGATCATTTCAGGTGTGATACCATCTTTTCCAAGGATGGTATCAACCATAGACTCGTACGTCAGGTTGGCCTGCGGTTTGAACAGGTACGCTTTCCGCTTCTCAGACGGTAAACGATCTGTAACTTGTTTGATGAGCGGGCCGATGATCTTTTCCTGTTCCTCGAGCGGCTTGCTCAATTCGGGCGGAAAGAAAGTTAACAGTAATTCATTGTCTGCATCGTGATAGACAACGGGTGTGGCTAACCGGCCCTGGTAACCACAAAAATTACAGCTTGCGATATTTGAACCACCACCGAGCAAACGTTGCTTGGCGCCAGGGTCGTGAGTAACGTCAAAGAGTTGTTCAATATTTGCCGGGATTTGTTGTCGGCATTGGGGGCATGCTACTTGAGTTTGAGGCATTATTTTCTAACTTTCCTTAGATTGTATAAGCAAGGGCTTATTTTACCCTTTAATTCAATAACTTTTCCAAACGGTCAATATAATCTGTCATAACGGCAAAGGTTTCTTCAACAGGTTTTGTGCTAGTTAAATCAACGCCCGCCTTTTTTAGCACGTCCAAGGGATAATCGGATGAACCGGATTTCAAGAATCTTAGGTAATCATCCACTGCGCTGGGTTCGCCGCGTAGAACGCGATTTGAGAGCGCCTGTGCGCCTGAAATACCGGTTGCATATTGGTAAACGTAATAGTCACTATATAGGTGACCAAAGCGAGCCCAGGTCATTCCCATGTGTTCTCGCTTGAAATGCACCTTATCGCCGTAAGCTTCGCCGAACAAGTCTGCCATCAAATTGATCAATGTGTCTGCTGTTAGGGGTTGACCCTTCTCAATGCGGGTATGTGTCTCCAGTTCGAAACGTGCCAGGGTGGGCATAATGAAAAAATAGCGATAATAATTTGCCATAGCTTCTTCGATGACTGAAATTTGAAAATCGCGGTCGGGATTGGTATTAAGCAAATGATCTCGCACCATGGCTTGATGGAAGTTGGAAGCCACTTCTGCCACAAAGAGCGAATAATCTGAATAAACTAGCGGTTGATTTTGCCAGGTCAGGTATGAATGCATTGAGTGGCCCAATTCATGCGCCAGTGTGGACAGACTAAAGATTGAATCCGTATAAGACATCATTATGAATGGATGTGTTCCTGGCGCGCCCCACGAAAAGGCGCCATTACGTTTGCCTTTATTGGGGAATACGTCCACCCAGCGTTCTTCGAGACAACCATTGCGCATGATGCCCACATAATCTTTGCCCATAGGCAACAAACCCTCGGAAATCCATTCTACTGACTGTTCGAAGGGAATTTTGGCTCGGTTTTCTATCAGCGGTGCCCACATGTCAAAAGGTTCCAGGGTTTCCAAGCCAAGTGCTTTACGCCGTATCTCAAAGTATCGTTGCCAGACCGGGAAGTTCTTTTTAAATACATCAATCAGGTTGTGAAACACGGATGTGGGTATGTTATTTTCATACAACATCAAATCCAAAGCAGAGTTATGCTTACGCACCCGGCTCTGAAATACATTCTGCTTGATGGAGGTGGTAAGGTTGGTGGCCAGGGTATTTTTGAATTTCAATAGTTCAGCGTAGTAATTTTCCCACACGGTTTGACGAGCAACACGATCATGCTGAGCGTTGACTTTTAAAATACTGGTTTCATTTGCTTCGATGGGATTATCTTGGTTGTCGTGGCCGGGTTGGGCCTTCATGTCGGCATTGGTCAACATACTGGATGAACTTGAGGGTCCACCAAAGGGGTCGACCAGTAGACCTAATAATTCTTCGACTTCACCGGAGCGCACATGTGCCTGCACGCGGAACAGATTGGAAAAGAAGTGTTTGTAAACAGCCAGGCGGGGCTCTTTATCGGACCATTGCGTTAGCGTTTCTTCCCCAATTACCAGCAATTCAGGCTTGATGAAAGAAACTGCGGCAGACAATTGACCGTACATACTTCGCGCCTTGTCAGCCATTCCCGCTGCATTCTGATCGGAAGTATCAACACTGTAGGAGAAACCCGCATACATATAGGCGCGCTCCCCACGCACCATGATGTCCTCTTGTGTTTGCAAAGCATCTGCCAATACAGCTGCACCTTCAGATAGCCGCCCCTGGAAATTTTTGAGTTCAGGCAGGCTAGCAAGAATGCTTTCTACTTCAGATTCCCATTCTTTGGGGGTTGAGTACAGGCTTTCAGCATTCCAGGTGTAATCGGGATTAACTTCATTTCGAGCTGGTAGGGTTGTGGCCATATTTTTCCTTTTTTGAAGATTGCTGGGTTAGCGTGGCAGCGAGAAACAGATCCTGGCACCGCTCTCAGGCTTGGGATCCGCCCAGATGCGGCCACCGTGGGCTTCGACAATCGCACGGGCAAGGTACAAACCCAGCCCGGCGCCTTTTGTTTGTTTAACAGCATCCGTTGATCGGTAAAAGCGGTCGAAGATATGTGGCAAGTCGTGGGCATCGATGCCGGGGCCTTCATCGCTGATGCAAATGATGATTTGTTCGGGACGTACCTGCCCGCTAATGCGAATCTCGCCAGCAGGGGCATATTTGATGGCATTCGAAATCAAATTGGATAAAACTTGTTCAAGACGATTTTCATCGGCTAATATCACGGGGAAATCTTCAGAGAATTCAGTGATCAGGGTGTGCTTTTCGGATTGAGTACTGAAGCGCTCAACAAGCCGTTCTGTCAAAAGAGGCAGCGAGACATCGGAACGGTTGAGACTCAACCCCCCAGCTTCCAAGCGGGAGGCATCCAACAAGTCATCGATCATTCTGGACAAGCGGTCTGCTTCCTCTTCGATGACGTCCAAACTGTCCTTGACGGTGCCCTTGTCCCATTTGGCGTCATCGCGGCTCAATGTGGAGGCGTAGCCTTTGATGAGCGCCACAGGAGTGCGCAATTCGTGACTGACGATAGAAATAAATGTGGACTTTATTTCTTCGGCGGTACGGAAATGGGAGATATCGCGTACAGTGACGACAATGTTACGCAATTTGCCCTCCTCTGAGAGCAGGGGTGCATAGGTCACGCCGACAGGTAATGGTGGTGGTTCTGGCCTTTCAATGTCACCTTCTACATATAAAGTGGCATTGGGCGTCAGCGGCCAGCCACCGCGTTCGGCTTCTTCGAGCGTGGTGCCCTGCGGATCGCGAGCCCAACGGATGATCTCATCGTGGAGTTTGCCAGCCAGCTCTTCGCGGGTATGGCCAATCATTTTCTCAAAAGCTGCATTGACACGATCAATGGAGTGGTCAGCGTTGATGATCAGGATGCCGTCTGCAGCGGAATCGAGCAGGGCATCAAGACGTTTTTTTTCATAGGTGACCTGCCCGTATAGTTGGGCGTTATAGACAGCGATAGCGGCCTGATCGGCAAAGGATTGTAGTAGCCGCCGGTCGTTGGTGGAGAATAAATCCGGATAATTTCGAAATATGAATATCACACCGATCAGTTCTCCGTGTGCGGAAAGGGGTAAACCTACCCCGTTGAGTAAGCCCTTGCTGGCAGTGTAGGTCAGGTTCTGGAGCATGTGGTTGAGTTCAGCAATATCCAGTTCACTGACTTTTTCCTCGGCTAGCAAGGGGGTGAGATAACTCAGAAAAGCGGGAGCAATTCCGTGGGCGGTGGCGACGCGCCAGCCGTCTTGTTCTTTGAGGGCAATAAGCCCGGCTTGCCCGGCCATCATTTCAATGGCGATACGCAAAATACGCGCCAGCAGTTTCTCCAGGTCAAGTTCCTGGGTCAGGGCGCGCGAAATTTCGAGCAGGTAGTCGCGTTGACGAACGCGGAAATCGGGAAGCATAGTTTGAAAAAAGTTTTCAGTTGAAATACGAAATTATTTTATCACCCGCAGGTTGGCGTTTTGTTAGAATCTTGTTTGTTCTCCATTAAGAGCGCAGAAGTTTAGGCTCTCTGGTAGTTAGCAAGGTCGCCCCCATATCTGGGGGGTAGTACAAT
>CAZCPP010000076.1:0-15010 GCA_964500655.1 uncultured Anaerolineaceae bacterium
AAACGGCCTGCCTGAAAGGCAGGGGTTTTAGACCCTATTTACAGACAATAAAAACAGCAGGGATCCAGCCTATCAGAAAAGTGGCCAAACCGGTTTGTAATGGAATTAACCATGGCTTTTTTTGATTATATTGAATGGCGGTTTGATTCAATTTTGCATTTCGTAACGCAATCAATAACCCTATAAGAGACAACAGGAATAGAAAGAAAAGTAGCGCCAGGAGCCACCACCAGTCCCAACGTCGCATGTACGCATGCACATAAAGTGTGTACCCCAACGACAAGGCGTTCCAGACCAAAGCCGCAGCAATAACCAAGAACCCGTGGCTGAGCCAAAATGGGGATAACCAATTAGATTTTGATGTATTCATGTTTCTCTCCCGCTAGAATCCTTCCGCAATGTATTCACCCCAGACTTCACGCAAGGTATTGCAAATCTCGCCCAGGGTAATATCGTTCTCGACACAATCGAGGAAGAGCGGCATCAAATTCTGGTCTCCGTTGGCAGCATCTGCTAATTTTCCAAGCAACTGGTCCACTGTACCCCGATCTCTATTATCTCTTAACTTCTTCAACCTGGCCTTCTGAGCAGCTTCGATGGCCGGGTCTACTTTCAGGCGTTCGAGCGTCATTTCCTCTTCCACCTGGAACTGGTTGACACCTACCACGATCTGCTCATTTCTTTCCACTTCTTGTTGGGCAATATAGGCCGCATCCTGGATTTCATTCTGGATGAAACCGCGTTCTATAGCTTGCAATCCACCGCCCATGTCATCAACCTTCTGGATATACTCCTCGGCACGGTTTTCAATCTCGTCGGTGAGATACTCAATAAGATATGATCCTGCCAGCGGATCAACCGAATCAGCCACCCCCGACTCATGCGCGATGATCTGTTGGGTGCGCAGCGCCACCCGGACCGATTTCTCGGTCGGCAGCCACAGGGCCTCGTCCATACTGTTGGTGTGCAGAGACTGCGTCCCGCCTAGAACAGCAGACAACGCCTGGAGAGTCACGCGCACAACGTTGTTTTCCGGTTGTTGGGCGGTCAGTGTAGAACCAGCTGTCTGAGTGTGGAAACGTAATGCCCATGATTTAGGATTGCTCGCCTTGAAACGCTCTCGCATGACCTTGGCCCAAATGCGGCGTGCAGCGCGGAATTTGGCTACCTCTTCGAGTAGATTGTTATGCGCGTTGAAGAAAAACGACAGTTGCGGGGCGAAACCGTCCACATCCAGGCCTGCATCTAAGGCCGCCTGCACATAAGCAATGCCGTTGGAGAGTGTGAAAGCCACTTCCTGCACGGCGGTCGAGCCGGCTTCACGGATGTGATATCCGCTGATTGAAATGGTGTTCCAATTGGGAACTTCTTTGGCACAGAATGAAAAAACGTCCGTGATCAGCCGCATTGAAGGCGCGGGTGGAAAAATATAGGTGCCTCGCGCGGTATATTCCTTCAGGATATCGTTCTGAATGGTACCGCGCAACGTTGTTACGTCTGCACACTGGCGTTTGGCAACCGCGATGTACATCGCCAACAAGATTGCTGCCGGTGCGTTGATGGTCATCGAGGTTGAGACTTTATCGAGAGGAATTTGATCGAAGAGCTGGGCCATATCCTCGATGGATGAAATCGAGACGCCGACCTTGCCGACTTCCCCTTCTGCGATGGGATCGTCGGCGTCGTAGCCAATCTGGGTTGGCAAATCAAAAGCGACGGATAAGCCAGTTTGTCCTTGTTCTAAAAGGTAACGATAGCGTTTGTTTGATTCTTCAGCGGTGGCAAACCCGGCGTACTGACGCATAGTCCAGAAGCGGGAGCGGTACATGGTCGGCTGCACGCCGCGCGTAAACGGGTATTCACCGGGGTAACCAAGTCTCTCGTAATCGGGAGCAGGCTGCGAATGAGTTCCGATGCGGGGGATGGGGATACCAGAAGTTGTGCTGAATTCTTCCTTCCGCTCCGGGAAACGGTCCAGCGTTTTTTTTAGTATGGTTTCTTGCCAACGTTTGAGTTCGGCTTTGAGAGTCATAATTCCTCGATCTTGCCCTCACACCCGCACTTTTTCCTTTGGGAGCCCCTCAGGAGTGTTTCGCGAAGAGGTTTGGGGTGTGGGGGGGTGTTCTAATGAATTTCTTATAAGTATACAGCCTTCTGGATAGACCCTGATAGTACAATTAGCGAGATTTTCAAAAATCCTTGGAACTTGAAGGAGGTCAATGAGCACATTTTTACAACTTGCATTTCTGATCGCTATCATCCTTTTAGCAGCGAAAGCGGCGGGTTACTTGAGTGTACGCCTCGGCCAACCCTCGGTGCTGGGGGAACTGCTGGTAGGCATTCTGCTAGGCCCGTCGCTGCTGGACTTGCTACACCTGCCCTTCATTGAAGGGTATAAACTGGGTGAGACGATCAAAGAATTAGGGGAACTTGGCGTATTACTGCTGATGTTCATCGCCGGTTTGGAATTACATCTGGACGAACTGACACGCAACACTAAAGTCTCTGCATTCGCAGGGATCATGGGTGTGCTTGTGCCGGTTGGATTGGGTACGGGAACCGGTCTACTGTTTGGCTTTGACCTGGACACCGCGTACTTTCTCGGACTTACGCTTGGCGCCACCTCTGTCAGCATTTCCGCCCAGACACTGATGGAGTTGAAGGTGCTGCGGACGAGAGTCGGCTTGGGACTGTTGGGGGCAGCCGTATTTGATGATGTGATGGTCATCCTGCTGCTTTCGATCTTTCTGGCCTTCACGGCGGGCGGCACAACCCTGGTCGGCATCTTGCTGATTTTGTTACGCATGATCATCTTTATCGCTGCTTCGGTTGTCTTTGGGCTATACGTCCTGCCGAAACTGGTACGTACAACAAGAAAGTTGCCTATCAGTCAGGGCGTGCTCTCGCTGGCGCTGGTCATCTTACTGGTCTACGGCGTGGCTGCGGAAGTGGTCGGCGGTATGGCTGCTATCACTGGCTCATTTTTAGCCGGTTTGATGTTCGCCCGCTGCACCGAAAAGGAACGGCTGATGCAAGGCGTATCAGCACTGGCCTATGGTCTATTCGTGCCGATCTTCTTCGTCAGCATAGGATTGGCCGTTAACATCCGTAATCTTGAACCCGAAGCGCTGCTTCTGACCGGTGTTATTGTCATCATAGCTATCGCCAGCAAGCTCTTTGGCTCCGGGCTGGGCGCGCGATGGGCTGGTTTTGAATGGCGCGAATCCTGGCAACTGGGTGCTGGCATGGTCTCGCGCGGTGAAGTTGGTTTGATTGTTGCCAACGTTGGTATTGGCGCTGGATTGGTATCAGGGAGTGAATTTTCTGCTATCGTCGGCATGGTGCTGGCAACCACGATCGTCACGCCACCGATGCTGCGGGCTTTGTTTGCTGAACCAATGAAGTCAGATGGAGGGTTGGTTGCTGCTGAAGGGAAGGAGGTTTAATCATGTACCTTATTTTATTTGTTTTAAATGACCCCGATAAATTGAGAGAATTACTGGATGCCTGGGAAGAAGCTGGCACAGGTGGCGCGACTGTGCTGGTCAGCACTGGAATGCAACGCATGCGCAACGGTGCCATTCGTGATGATATCCCCCTGATGCCCGGCTTAGACGATCTGTATAAACGCATCGAGGAACATCACCGGACATTGTTCACAATCGTAGAAAATGATAAGGTCTTGAAAAAGATCGTTGAGGCTACAAAAAATGTAGTTGGCGATTTGAATCAGCCAAATACCGGCATTCTGGTAGTATTACCTACGGTGCAAGTATATGGGATAGAAAATAACCTTTAATTGAAACAGGGCTTTCCAGCAAATTTGGAAAGCCCTGCATTTTTTGGGGTACATCACAAAATTATGGGGTGGAATTGTTTGATATTACGATCCCTGTTATGTACGTTGCAGCAAAAAGCAATGCAAACGGAATCCAGGTACCCAGCGGATCAGCAAACATTGTATAACTTTTTAAGATCAACATTGCGACCACGAAGAAATCCACAATGATCACAAAGCTGAGGAATATCACCGCAGTTATCAGTGGAGAGGTATACCTATATTTTTTAAAATAGTTAAACGATACACCTGCAAAGAAAATCGGTGCGCCGATGGCGTGAACGATAAGGGCGGTTTGTTCAGTCGTGACCGCTAAACCAATTCCCATCGAAGCAGCACAAAGCGCCCAGCCAATAAAGGCGTGCAAAGCTATCACACCAATTTGTTTAATCGATAAGCCTTGTTTTTGTTCCAAGTTGGCTGTATTTTCCTGATACATTATTCAACCTCCTGATATTTAATTGAATTATTCAATTTATTGAGCAAGAAACTCAATTGGCGTATCTCTATGGATGATAAACCATCGCAGCAAGTATTGTAGATATTTTCTAGCGACGGGGTTTTTCCCTGCATACTTCGACCTTCGTCGGTCAAGGTGGCTAACAAACTACGTCTGTCATTCGGATTGGGCTTTCGTTCGACCAGCCCTTTGCGTTCGAGCGTATCGATGATGCCAGTGATCGTTGCTCGAGAACACAAGAAAATATCGGCGAATTCTTTGAAAGGACGTGCATCCTGCTCCCAAAGTAAATGCAAAACCGCATATTGGGGAGGGGTCAGGCCAGACTCGCTCATTGTTTGGCGTTGTATATGGCGCAAGTTCTTGGCTGTTTGATCGATAAGTTCAAATATCTCTGCAAGAGAGATATTTGGTAATTCGTCGTTGAGGGTGATTGGGGCTGAATTATTTATATGCATTTTTTAGTTAGCTTCCTTATTATAAGGTATTTAACTATATTTTGTCAATAGCAAATGAAAATTTTTTATAACATTTCATAAGCAGCCCTGCCCTTTCTTGACCAAAATAGTACAAAATAGAGACAAAAATCATTTGCCTAAAACGGGAGAAAATGCTACATTAGATAAGATTTAGCGTATATCTTCATAGTACTCATCGACCAGGAGGTTATATGTCGAAAACAATGCTTTACGTTGGAGCAGGTATCTTATTCTTGATCGGATTGTGCTCAGTCGTATACGGTGGTTTTAGTGTAATTGGTTCCACGTCCGCCCAAGGTGAATCCAACTGGCTGACTTTTGGCCTCGGTTTTGTCTGCGTGGGTGTGTTGTTCTTCGGGGGTGGTGCTGGCCTGATTTACCTGGCTATGCGCGGGCAAAAAACCGAAATCGTTCAGGAATTGAAAATCGACCTCCCGGGTGATACCCAATTAGAAGAGATGAAATGCCGTTCCTGTGGGGGTACATTAACCAGTGACAACATCAAACTGGTCAGCGGCGCTCCAATGGTCAATTGTCCCTACTGCAATTCTGCCTATCAACTTACTGAAGAACCCAAGTGGTAAGTTAGGAGGACAACATGCTGCGACGCTTATTTACTTCAGTTGTAATTGTTCTGATCGCGTTGGCGCTACCTGTCAGCGCACTGGCGCAGGATTATTATTTCGGTGTGGAGCAAGAAACTGTCCACGTTTACTGGAACGAGGATGGTACGCTCTCGCTCGACTACACCCTGGTTTTCAACAACCAGCCGGGATCGCATGCCATTGACTTCGTGGATATGGGGATGCCAAACAATTCCTTCGACATGGATACTGTCAGCGCGGATGTGAACGGCTCGACAGTAGATGTCGATCGTGGAGAGTATCAGGGCTCAGGTACTGGATTCGCTGTTGTATTGGGCAGCAATGCCATCGGGGCGGGAAGTCGCGGCACAGTTCACGTGCGGGTGGGAAGTATAAACAATGTACTATATACCGACAGCGAAGACGAGACTTACGCCAGCGCCGTCTTTTCACCGACCTGGTTTGGCAGCCAATATGTTACCGGTAGCACAGATGTAACTGTCGTCTTCCATCTGCCGCCAGGTGTTGGAACAGAAGAACCCAAATGGCACAGTGCCCCTTCCGGATTCCCAGAGGAACCTGAAACAGCATTAGACAGCAACGGACGGGTAACCTATACCTGGAACAATCCGAGCGGCAACGCCCATACTCGCTACGAGTTTGGCGCTTCGTTCCCTAAAACCTATGTGCCTGCTTCCGCTATTCAGACGGAACCAGTCTACACACCTCCTGCATTTGATTTTGACTTCGACACTCTGTGGAATATTGGTTGTTGCAGCTTTTTTGCCTTGATGTTCTTCGGCATGCCTATTCTGGGCATTATCAACGGTCAACGTCGCAAATTGAAGTATTTACCGCCCAAAATCGCGATTGAAGGACACGGCATCAAACGCGGACTAACGGCTGTCGAAGCAGCCATCCTGATGGAACAGCCGCTTGACAAGGTCATGACCATGATCTTGTTTGGCGTTGTCAAGAAAGAAGCTGCCGAAGTCGAAACCCGCGACCCGTTAAAGCTGAAGCTCACTGATCCATTGCCCGCAGGTTTACATGCCTACGAGACGCAATTCCTGGCTGCGTTCGACCCTTCAGTCAACGCCAAAAAACGGCGCAAAGATTTGCAAGATATGACAATTAAGCTAATCAAATCAGTTTCCCAAAAAATGAAAGGTTTCAGCCGCAAAGAAACGGTGGCTTTTTACAAGAACATCATGGAACGAGCCTGGAAACAGATTGCCGCTGCAGATACACCTGAAGTGCAGAGCAAATTACTTGACGATACCATGGAATGGACCATGCTCGACAAAGACTACGACGATCGCGCGCGCCGAACCTACACTCGGCCGATATTTGTTCCCATGTGGTGGGGACGCTATGACCCTGGGTATGGAGGCTCCGCCGGCAGGGCCCGGCCCGTTTCTGTGGGCGGCTCCGCTCCTTCCTCGCGCTCTACCGGTTTGCCCGGTGCGGATTTTGCCGCTTCAGTTGTCGGTGGCACACAAAACTTCTCGCAGAAAGTGATCGGCAACGTGAGTGATTTCACCAGCCGCATTACCAACAAGACCAACCCTGTACCAAAATCGTCCTCAAGCGGGCGCAGCTCTGGGGGAGGCGGATGCGCCTGTGCGTGTGCCTGCGCCGGATGCGCCTGCGCCTGCGCGGGTGGAGGCAGGTAATTTGGGATTTCAGATTGACGATTTTGGATTACGACGAATGCATTGTGAAGGTTTACAGGTGAAACGATGACCTTTTTAGGTTTTCTGTTAAATCGAAAATCAAAACTCAACAATCTCAAATCTCCCCGTCTTTATCATTACCTACGCGAGAATGCGGAGGAGAAATCTCGCATCCATTTACGCATTGATAAAGGTGGTCATGGCACATTGGTGGTAAACGCCAACCGGGTCATGCACCTAAACCCGACCGCTGCATTGATGGCCTGGCTTGTTCTGGAAGAAGTGGATGAAAATTCTGCCGTAAAAGCCCTTCGGAGGGCTTACCGCGTCAGCGCAGGTCAGGCGCAGGCAGACCTGGCAAATATCAAGGTTCAACTGGATGAACTGCTGCGCCCGGATGGCTCCTGCCCGGTGCATGAACTGGAGTTGGACACCATTATGCCTTTCAGCGCGCGCCCGTCCGCGCCATATCGAATGGATTTGGCGATCACGTATCGCTGCAACAACGATTGCGCACATTGTTACAACGCCCGCGAACGGGACTACCTGGAACTGACTACGGCAGCCTGGAAAGAAATCCTTGATAAGTTATGGGACCTGGGAATACCCCATATAGTTTTCACCGGTGGCGAAGCTACATTACGAAACGATTTACCAGAACTGATCGCTCACGCTGAAACCAATGGCCAGATAACGGGCCTGAACACCAATGCCCGTCGTTTAGCTAATATGAAATATGTGGCTCAATTGGTGGAAGCAGGCTTGGATCACGTCCAGATCACGCTCGAATCCTGCCAAGCAGATGTCCATAATGTAATGATGCACACCAAAGGCGCCTTCAAACAAACCGTCAAGGGCCTGAAAAACGTGCTCAACAGCCCTCTTTATGTAATGACCAACACCACCATGTTAAGGACGAATGTCGATACCATCCCAGATACGCTGGACTTTCTGGCAAACTTGGGTGTTCCCACGATCGGCCTGAATGCGCTTATCTATTCTGGCCAGGGTCTGACGGTGGGTACCGGACTGGCCGAAAGGGAACTGCAACCCATCCTGGATGTCGCTATCCAAAAAACCGAAGCACGCAGTCAGAAACTGATCTGGTATACACCTACACAGTACTGCCAGTTCGACCCAACTCAGCAAAATTTGGGCGTCAAAGGCTGCTCCGCCGCTTTGTATAGTATGTGCATCGAATCAAATGGGGATGTGCTGCCCTGCCAGTCTTATTACACACCATTGGGTAATATTCTCAACGATAACTGGGAATCGATCTGGAACCATGAACTCTCGGTGCAACTACGCGAACGCAAAGAGCTGCCTGCCAAATGCGATGGCTGCGGATTGGTAGCCGAGTGTGGCGGTGGTTGTCCGTTGAAATTTGAGAACCAACATAACGAGTCATGTATAAATTTATCCATTAACTCTCCTGTCTAGGAACAGGGAGGCAGTACTCTGGAGGAACCATGAAATTTTTCGATTTTCTTGCTGAACAGTTTACAAATGTCAAGCCCCTGCCAGAAGGCACGCATCACATGCAATCTGCACCAGAAGATGGAGATCCTTACCGCCTGCACTTGCGATTGCGGAAAGATGGCTCCGGAACGTTGGTTGTCAATGCAGCCACGATCTTGCATCTCAATCCGACCGCAACCGAATATGCCTATCATTTCATCAAGGGCACGCCACCTGAAGAAGCCGCGAAAGAAGTTTCAAAGCGCTATCACATCAGCAAGAGTGCAGCCTTGAAAGACTTTCAAGATTTCGGAGAGCGCATTTATACTCTCATCGATATGCCAGACCTGGACCCCATCTCATACCTGAATTTTGACCGCGTCGCGCCTCATTCGGCCGATCTATCTGCTCCCGTGCGTCTGGATTGCGCCCTAACCTACAAACTTCCTCCAAAGACAAAGGCCGAATATGCCCCAACCAAACGCGTTGATCGTGAACTGACAACCGAAGAATGGGGGCAAATTCTGGATACTGCCTGGCGAGAGGGCGTGCCGCACGTCACGTTTACCGGTGGAGAACCAACTTTGCGCGATGATCTGCCCGACCTGATCGCACACGCCGAGAAAAATGGCCAGGTCTGTGGCCTGCTGACTGACGGCTTGAAACTTACCGAGAAGAGCTACCTGCATACACTGCTGAATACCGGTCTCGACCACCTGCTCTTTTTGCTCCAACCAGATAATCAGGCATCCTGGAAAGCGCTCGAAACCATCATGCCCGAAGACTTGTTCACAACGGTGCACATCTCCGTTAACAAAAAAGCTCTGAAAAAGATGGGTGCGACTCTTCAAAAACTGGCAGAGCTCGATGTCACCAGTGTTTCGTTGGGATTAGCCGACACCTCCGTCCGTGATAGCATGGACGAAGTGCTCGATCAAGCTGCTGAACTGGGCATGCAGATAGCCTTTGACTTGCCTGTCCCCTACTCTGCTGACAACCCGGTTGCGATCGAAACCGCCGAAGATGACGTCCCCTCTGGGGCGGGTAAATCCTGGTTGTACATTGAACCAGATGGCGATGTGCTCCCCGCCCAGGGCATGGCCGACCAGGTGCTGGGTAATTTCTTACAAGATTCCTGGGAGACAATCTATCAACTCTAAATTGAATTACTATGACAGATCCAATAAAAACCGCAAACGAACGTTTTAGTGGACCTTACTCCTGCTCACAAGCGGTCTTCTCGGCCTTTGCCCCTCGATACGGTATTACCGATGAACAAGCTATTAAAATCGCTTCCACTTTTGGTGGAGGTATAGCACTCCAGGGACATATATGTGGTGCGGTAACCGGCGCATTGATGGTCATTGGATTGGCAGCCAACGGTGTTGTTGACCCAGAAGATAAAGAGAACATCTATCGGAGGGGGCAAGAATTCATGCAACAGTTCGAATCACGCCACGATACGGTACTTTGTCGCGAGCTGACCGGTTACGATTTCCGTGTACCCGATGAATTTCAAGCTGCCAAAGAACAAAAACTATCTACAACGCTCTGCCCGAAATTTGTCAATAGTGCAGCCGAACTCCTTTTGGAGCTTCTTGTTGAGTAATTCCTGAAAATTATCCATTTAGAATTTGTAAGCAGATAGTAATTTAGTTCTTGCTATCTGCAAATTTTTTAATGGTATGCTTGCGGACATCTCAAAGGAGATTCTAATTATTAATGATACGAAGCTTCTGTCCTCGCTTAGTTCTGTTCTTTACCATCTTATTACTAACCAGCCTGGCTTGCCAGACTATTACTGATTTGGTAGTGGATGATTCCGAACCATACTTGCCAGAGTTTCACCCCTCTGTAGAGCCAAAAATTGAACCATCCACTGAGAAACCGCCTCAAGAGATGCCCTCCACTGGAGCTCTGATTTGCCCAGAGGTTACAAAGAATATCCTTGAATCTGCGGCGGAATCCAATCAAGAAGAAATTGAAGACGAAAACAGTGAAGAACCCGAACAACAGTATATTGTTTCCTACCACGTATCTGGCAACCAAATCAGCGATCCCTACTTTGAAAACGTATCATCCGATCTATCCGCTTATCAGCAGGATGAAACCAGCCATCAGAAAGTATGGAATTATTTCACTACCTTAATTCCCCTACGCGAGCGAGAATCTGTCTTAATCGAATTTGCCCTCATGACAGACGGTAAAGATAATGCTCTGGCTGCGGTAGCTCAAACCTACGATGACCCCGAAAAATGGGGGCTGGAAGTGGACATCGCCGATTCAGATGACACGCTTAACCTAACTTACACTCTAATTCATGAATATGCCCACTTGCTCACACTTGGTCCCGATCAGGTCACACCTAGCCTAGCTATCTTCAACAATCCAGAAGATGAAGACGTCTATTTTAATGAAGCCAGCGCTTGCCAACAATACTTCCCTGGCGAAGGTTGCAGTCGGGAAAATGCTTATATCAACGCATACTTTGATGAATTCTGGGCAGATATTTACGACGAATGGCAGAATATAAATCTGATCGAAGATGAAGATGAATACTACACCGCATTTGATGATTTCTATTATGATTATGAAGATAGCTTCGTTACTGGGTACGCTGCAACCAATCCTGAAGAAGACATCGCTGAAGCTTTCACCTTCTTCGTTCTGTCTCCCCGTCCAGGCGGAAATAATACGGCTGAAAAGAAAATCTTGTTCTTTTATGCTTATCCTGAACTTGTACAGCTGCGTAATGAAATCATCAGCGGAATATGCAGGTTGAACCAGTGAGCGAAAACAACCTTCCAATTCCTGAATCGTACTGGGTCGAACCCGAGAGTTTTTTAGCCGGGGAATATCCTGGTCATGCCTATGGCGAACAATTACACCAACGGCTCGATAAATATTTGGACTTTGGAATCAACACCTTTATCGATCTTACGGATCCCGACGAACTGCCGCCCTACTTACCCATTTTGACTGAACAAGCCCGCTATTACGATATGGATATCCAGCATAAGCGTTTCACCATCACCGATCATGGCCTGCCAACGCCTGAAACGATGCAATCCATTCTTGATGAGATCGATGCTTCATTGGAAGCAGGTCGTAAGATTTACGTGCATTGTTGGGGCGGAATCGGACGCACTGGTACAACAGTCGGTTGCTACCTCGTTCGGCATGGCCTCACCGGTCAACGGGCATTGGTGCAACTGGCCGAATGGTGGAAAGATGTACCAAAAAGTAAAACCTTTCCGCATTCCCCGGAAACAGATCCACAGATGCAGTTTGTGCTAAATTGGAGGTAGGTAAACAATAACGTGAACTGGCATGCCCGTTACTCTCAGCAAGCAAACTGGACACGTAACCTGCGCGAATATCTCTTTCAACACGCTGGGATGGAGAAAGCTCAACGTGTGTTGGAAGTGGGGTGTGGAACGGGAGCGATTCTCAGCCAGACACAAACTCTATCGCTTCACGGTCTGGACATTTTGCCTGCACCCCTTTTGGAAGCACGAGTCCATGCCCCAACAGCATCACTCACTTGTGGCAACGCTCTATTTCTGCCCTACCCGGACAACATTTTCGATATTACTTTTTGCCATTTTCTGCTCTTGTGGATTGAAGAGCCGCAAAGAACCTTAGATGAAATGAGGCGCGTCACCCAAGCAGGCGGGCATGTTCTGGCATTGGCCGAGCCCGATTACACTGCCCGCGTGGATGAACCCACCGAACTGTCAGTTTTGGGTCGCTGGCAGAGCGAGTCTCTTCAAAGGCAGGGAGCAGATCCATCCCTGGGCGGCAAGTTGGCGGAGTTGTTCTATCAGAACGGGATCGAGCTGATAGAAACGGGTGTAATCGAAAGTCAGGGGCGAGATGCGCTCACGTCCGCTGAACGTGAGTTGGAATGGGTTGTGCTGGAAAATGATTTAGCGGGATCAATCCCCGCAGATAAAATCCAACATTTGAAAAACCTGGATGCGCAAGCCTGGGCACGTGGAGAACGTATATTCCATATTCCTACCTATTTTGCCTGGGGGCAAGTTTGAGCACTTAAAAAGCAGTATAATGCTCCCCGAAAGATAATTTTGAGGTAATCACTTGGAATTTGTGCCCCCCGAAGAAGAAGTCCTTCCATTAGATGAATCTTCTCAAGAATCCCAGTCTTTAAAACAGTTTATAGTGGATTTGCTGGAGACTGTTATTCTTGCAGTTATTTTATTCTTTGCCATTAATGCAGTCTCTGCTCGTGTGCGCGTGGATGGATTTAGCATGGTGCCTACACTTAAAGATGGCGAATATGTGCTGGTTAACCGCCTGGCATATCGGAATAACCTGCCCAAACGCGGAGATATTATCGTTTTTGTTTCTCCACAAACATCCAATCTGGATTTAATAAAACGGGTGATTGGTTTACCGGGCAATACAGTCCGTATTTTTGACGGCATAGTGCAGGTAAACGGGCAAACATTGAAAGAACCTTATATTGCCGCTGCCCCAATCTATGACGGCGAATGGAATGTGCCAGATCGGCAATTGTTCGTGCTGGGTGATAACCGAAATGATTCATCTGATTCGCATGCTTGGGGGTTACTGCCAACAGAAAATGTGATTGGTAAAGCCATCTTAATATACTGGCCATTTCCGGAATGGGATTTAATCGATCATTTCGAAGCAGTTGCTGCAATTCAGTAAAAGTATCCTATAATTGTGGAAAGATAACAATCATTAAACATTTGCTTGCATCCAAGGAGATTTTTCAAGCACCCGAAAAACTTGAATTTGATCGATGAGATTAAAAAATGCTTCGGGAAAATTTATTCATCAAGAGGAATGTGTTCAGTCACAAGGACAACTGGCATGACCAAAGCTGAGCTTCCCCAACCTGTGCCGTGTAACGAATGCCAAGCTGGCATGATGCAAGTACGCTATATTACTTACTTCACATGGCTGAATGAAGAACTGATTACTGTCCCAAACTTCCCCGCCTGGGTATGTGATGTCTGTGGCCGTCGTGAATTTGATGAACGCGCCATTTCATGGTTGACTATGCTTCTCAGCCCCAATACCGGCAGGTCAACATCCAAGGTTCGCCGACCACTACCCTCCCAGCAAAAGCCAGGAACAAGTCGTCCGCGACCCGAATAAAGCGGAAGAGCCCAGCATGGCTATGGATACTTCACCTCGAACTTATCGCTTTGTTGCCGTAGATATTTACACATCTGGGTATCGAGTGGTTGGAAAAATCATGGTTGCCAATACAGGTGTGGTTGGGTTGATGAATGATTCAACCAATTCTGCCATGGAAGTGCATGATGCCCGGCTGGCAAAAATCCATATGCCCACTAAATTGGTAGATCATTTTGAGATGGTGCGCATGGTAAAGAACAGAGTGATGGTTATGTGTCTTGCCCGGCGTGAGGACTTGGGACCAGCAGCGTTGGTGCGTGGGGGGTACGGAAAAATAAGTGAATACCCAACACGTTTTACCAGCCAGGTGTATGAAGTGGAGGGTAAGCTTGAATTACCCGGTCGTTTTGATTTCCAGGGAATAATGTTCGAGGGAACCCGCGAATTTATCCCTATTTTTGATGGAGTGCTAACCGCCATATTGATCCCAAATTTGCGTGTCGAAAGTCCGGGAATCCTGTTCAACCGAGAACACTCGGACGTAGTGGCGCAACTTAATCAGCGCAAAAGTGATGAATCAAAACAAAATGCTTGACCGATGTGGGAGTGGATGATAAAATCCCCCCGCTTAGTACGCCCCCATCGTCTAGTGGACTAGGACGCAGCCCTTTCAAGGCTAAAACCGGAGTTCGAATCTCCGTGGGGGCACCTTTCTGTTCGGTAGTAAAATGATAACGGTTGAGTGGGGATAACTAAAAGATCAAAAGCCTAAGCTATAGGCGTTTTTTTATATACATTTTTGGATTCAAATCCATATCGGCTACAAATTATCGTCGAACTATAACAATGAACTGGTGATTATCGAGGTGCCCTGTCTTTTTTGTTGTACGGAGGTCCGATGTAATGCGCCGATTAAGGCCAGCAAAGCGCCCATGAGTGTCACATATATGCCTACATCTGTGGCCGCAAAGAATCCTGCATCAGGGTCGATCTCAAGGATTCTTTTGAAATCTCCGATAACCACTAGCATAGCTAATGCAGCCAAGATCGCACCAGGAATTGAGTATCTCTTTTCAATCCTTCCCTTCCAAAATATCCCTACAAGAAGAAGGATGAGACCAATACCACCAGTGATAAAACCATCACCTTCCCAGCCTATTTCAATGGCTTCGAAAGTAGGCCCTTCAACACCAAAGAGAACAGGAACCGACATCCAAGGGAGGCGTGACCCGAGAATAAGGATCAACCCACCTATCATTACAAGTATCCGGCTAATTCGCATTCATAACTCCTTCCATATCGGTAGATGAACAAATACCTAAGGGGCTCATACCTGGACTTTGCCCGTTTAGGTTGAATAACAGGCTGAATCGACAAGGGAAAAG
>CAZCPP010000077.1:0-14929 GCA_964500655.1 uncultured Anaerolineaceae bacterium
TCGCCATGATTGCCAACAACATCTTTGGCTTACCGCTCAGACATATTTCAAACTTACTGACCACGTTTTCTTGACAACATTATGCACACCCCTCAATTATTTAATCCTGAATTAATTTGTCAGCTTACGAATTCCGAGTCACAAATTCGACTATAGTATGTCTTTCGACGAGAATTACTTTTCCACGCACACCTACGAAAATATTACTTTCGCCAAGTACAGTATGTACTGGTGGTCAAATCGTTTCTATGCTATGTTGGCGCGCCGTTTTGGAAAGAATGGCGGAAATCTACTGGAGATCGGGGCTGGGATGGGGCACTTGGTTGCTCAGCTGGAAGAAAATTTCGATACAGTTGGCATTGATCTGAACCACTGGGCTGTCAAACAATCCAAAAGTGTGGTGAAAAAAACCGCATTACAAACTGCCAGTGCGGAGACTCTTCCTTTTGCGAATAACTCCTTTGACGTTGTCATCATCAAGCACATCGTGGAACACCTTCCCAACCCTGAGAAAGCAATTGCAAATATTGGACGAGTAATTGCTCCTGATGGAATTCTCATCCTGTCCACACCAAATCTAGACTCTATGCTCAAATCCTGGAAAGGTGACAGGTGGATCGGTTATCAGGATCCGACACACATTTCCCTTCATCCGCCTGAGACGTGGTTGCGTTGGATCAAGAATTCTGGCTTTTCCCTGTTGCGAATCTTCGCAGACGGGTTCTGGGATGTACCTTACATTCCAGTTGTGCCAAAGCAAATCCAGAAATTGTTTTTCGGCTCATTGGGTGGCTTCCAGGCAATCACAGGATTAGTGTTCTTGCCCATGCGCTGGGGAGAGAGTATCATGGTGATTGCGAGAAAGCAGTGATCAATTCATAGCATTGTTATGAGCAACGATATCCAACTCCCCCCACCCGATTCCCAACAGGAAGAACCAACTGTCCTTGATCTCTACAAGTCTGTTTTCAAGGACTGGAATTCGTTTTTCAATTTCCTTGGCTCCGCATTCGACGCAGCACGCCGCGAGAGTATTAAACGGTCATTAGCTGAAAAGCCTGAAGTGATCGTAGAGCCCCTCCCTGAACCTTCAACTTCTGACCTGCAAGCCACAACTAATTTTCCATGGCGAATCCTGTTTGGATTGGCGCTGGCTCTGCTGGCGCAATATATGCTTGAGCCGCAGGGGAAATTGATTGCGCTTGGCTCTTTTCATTTGGATAAAGGTGGACGTGATGTATCGATGGCATTGGGGATTTATGCAATTGCGTTTGGGTTGATTATTTGGAGTATTTTCAGGCATGAATTGCGTTTTGCCGCCCTGCTCCCCGATCACGACCGCCGAGATCCAGAGACCGTTCGATTTGTGCCATTCGTTAGCGCTGCGATATTGGCCTTTATCGCTTACGTCAGTTTTAAAGGCAATATGTTCAATTATGCGAATGTAACCTTTTGGTTACTTGCTATCTTATTATTTTTTTACTCATTACGGTTATCGTATCGCAGAGTCCGCCGGGTGACTAATGCAGATGAACGGCGTAGAAACTTAGTGTGGATCATGGTTCTCGTCTATGCAGCAGCGGTAGTGATTTTCTTCCGTGTCTATCAGGTGAGCACAGTTCCACCGGAGCCGTTCAGCGATCATGCCGAAAAAATTCTGGACGTGTATGAAGTTTCGCAGGGGCAGACGCGCATTTTCTTTCCGCGCAATACCGGGCGTGAAGCCTTCCAGATGTATTGGACTTTGCTAATAAGCTGGATTTTCGGCACAGGGCTCTCTTTCCAGAGTTTGAAAATTGGCACGGTACTGCTTGGCTTGCTAACCTTGCCTTATATATATTTGCTTGGCAAGGAGATTGGTAGCAAGCGAGTTGGGCTATTTGCGTTACTATTCGCCGGAATTGGGTATTGGCCAAACGTCATCAGTCGTGCGGGATTGCGCTTTCCCCTTTATCCACTATTTGTAGCGCCCACGCTCTATTACCTGATCCGCGGATTGCGTACTCGCAACCGCAATGACTTCATCATTTCTGGGTTGTTTCTTGGGCTTGGCCTGCATGGTTACAGTCCCATCCGTATTGTTCCGTTCGTAGTGGTAACTGCAGTGGTGCTTTATGCGCTTCATGCACAGTCAAAGGGTGTAAGGCGAGATGCTTTGCTATGGCTCGTTGTTTTAGGATTAGCCTCGCTACTCGTTTTTATTCCTCTTTTGCGATTTACTGTTGATAATCCTGGTGCCTTTTCGTATCGTGCCTTCTCACGCTTGGGAAGTATCGAACAGCCATTACCAGTGCCAGCACTCCAGATTTTCTTCTCAAACCTGTGGAACGGAATACGTATGTTCAACTGGGACGATGGGGAGATTTGGGTGCATTCCGTCACTCACAGACCTGCCCTGGACGTAGTCTCTGCTGCGTTATTTTTGATAGGAGTGCTTCTCCTGCTTACTCGCTACATCCGCAATCGCCATTGGCTGGACCTGTTCCTGCTTCTGTCCATTCCTCTTTTAGCAATGCCCTCGATCCTGTCCCTGGCGTACCCGGCTGAGAATCCGGCGTTGAATCGTGCAGGCGGTGCGTATGTACCGGTTTTCGTTGTTGTTGCGCTGGCTCTGGATAGTATAGTAAAAGGCCTAGGGCTTGGAAAGCTGCGAACTGGATTTGCCTGGGGTTTTGCAATGATCTTGTTTGCCTTTTCAGGAATCCAGAACTATGACCTAGTCTTCCGTCAATATTACAGTTCCTTCCTGACCGGAGCCTGGAACACATCGGAGATGGGTGCAATCATTCAGGAATTCGAAGAAATGCATGATCAGACCGACACTGTCTGGATCGTGCCACACCCGCACTGGGTCGATACGCGTCTGCCGGGTGTGTGGGCGGGCATCCCCAACCGAGACTTTGCCATCTGGCGCGATAACCTGCCAGAGACGGTACAATTGCCAGGACCAAAACTATTCCTGGTGAGGGCCAATCAGGATATATCCGAAGCCAATGACCAGGAAACGTTGGACGTGCTGCACGAGTTGTACCCGCAAGGGACGCTGGAATTGCACAACTCGGACGTGATCGGCCACGATTTCTGGATTTATTCGGTACCGTAATCTAACTTCAGAGCACACGGAAAAATAAAATTGTTCCGTACGCTCTGTACACTCTGTAGTGATAAATTTCAATGCAACGTGAAAAACGCCCCTGGATTTACGATGTACTCCTGATTGCTGTGCTGGCTGCAGCGACGTTCTTACGCGTTAGTGGTGCCGATTGGGGTGAACTGCAGCACCAACATCCGGATGAACTCTTCTTAACAGGCGTTGTCGCCAACTTACGCGCGCATGAATGTCTTGACCCTGCCAAGGTTATCGACGTTTGCCCGCCCGAACAACAGCGTTGGATGGGCCTTGGCAATTATTTCAATACAGAAACTTCCACGCTCAATCCGCATAACCGTGGTTTTGGCTTCTTCGTCTACGGAACATTACCGATTTTCATCGTGCGCTACACGGCAGAGATTCTTGCGCAAACAGATTACGGCGCGTTAAAGTTGCTGGGCCGCCAGTTTTCGGCACTAGCGGACTTGGGCACTATCTTCCTGCTATATCTCATCGTTGCACGCTTATATAACCGGCGCACAGCCTTGCTTTCAGCAGCTTTTTCAGCCTTTGCTGCCATGCAAATACAGCAGTCGCATTTCTTTACGACTGATCTGTTCGTCAACCTTTTCACCTTCTTGGCGATTTATTTTGCGGTCGGAATTATTACTCAGAAATGCAAAAACGAAGCGCTAGAAACAGAAACGCTTGAATCCAACGATACCCAAAACACAAACAACAATCCAGGTACAGTACGTGATCCGTTCTTTTGGCTCAGCCTGGCTTTTGGATTCTCCTTTGGCTTGGCAATGGCTTCCAAGGTCAGTATATTCCCGCTGGCGTTGCTTTTACCAGGAGCGTTTGTCATCCGATTTCTTGCAAATAAAGAAGAACGTAAGCAATTTCTAATACCTGATTACTGGAAATCAATTGCCCTTTTCCTGGTCGCCGGTGGTTTGGCAGCTTTTGTCGCTTTTCGTGTTTTCCAGCCCTACGCCTTCGATGGGTTCATGCCCAACGAACAATGGCTGGAGAACATCGCTGAGCAACGCTTGCAAGCGCGCGGCGACGCTGATCTGCCCTGGAATTTACAATGGGCACGGCGTACGCATCTATATTCCTTTGAAAATCTGACCCTTTGGGGGCTCGGCCTGCCGCTTGGGATCCTGGCCTGGGTAGGTTTCCTTACCATGGGTTGGCGCATTCTCAAAGGCGAATGGAAACACGCTCTTCTGTGGGTCTGGGGGGCGGCCTACTTCATCTGGCAGTCGCTGCAATTCAACCCCACTATGCGCTACCAACTCCCAATTTATCCATTATTAGCGATGATGACAGCCTGGTTTGTCTTCTCGTTTTCCGGAAAATCTGTTTCATCAAGTAAACAAATAAACTGGAAACCATTCCTCGTCTCACTAATTGGCGCAATTATACTCATCGCTACCGCTGCCTGGGCCTACGCCTTCCACACAGTTTACGTCCGTGATGAAACACGATTGGCAGCCTCACGCTGGATCTACCAAAATGTGCCAGGGCCTATCAATATCCACATCCACACTCCAGATGGAGAAATCTACAATCAACCGCTGGCCTTTTTTTCCGGTTCCAGCATACAGGTTGATTCACCTTTCAATACAAGTTTCAACGCCCTGCGCGACGGATCCGTAAATGAGGTGACGTTGGGCAATATTGTGGATAACAGCGCATCGGGCCCACAGACTTTGAGCCTGCAATTAGCTTCTGAACCAAATGCCCCACCCGAGCGGGTTCTCGCCAAAGCCACGCTGACAGCAGATTTTGCTCCTAAATCTGACCCACGCAGCGCGCCAGCAACTATGGCCTTTGATCAACCCCTTGCGGTAACTGAAGGGCAAGTCTACTATCTGCAATTTGAAACCACTGGCGGCAGCCTATCGTTATCTGGCTCCTCTGTCGCCAACGAGACCGACTACGATTTCACCCTGCCCTTCCGCACGGAATACGATGGCTTCGGTGGCATCTATCGTGGTGATCTGAACTTCCAGGTTTACTGGGATGATGACGCAGTTAAGCTGAAACGTTTCACCAGCACGCTTGATCAGACCGACTACATCTTTATCCCCACCAACCATCAGTACGGACAGATCACGCGCCTGCCAGAGCGTTACCCACTCACGACGGTCTATTATCGCGAGTTGTTGGGCTGCCCGCCTGTGGATAATATAATCGAATGTTTTCGCGTGGCGCGCCCCGGTATGTTCGAAGGAAATCTTGGCTTTGATTTGGTGGCCGTATTTGAGTCTTATCCAACCATCGGATCTATTGTTATTAACGATCAGGCTGCCGAAGAAGCCTTTACATTTTACGATCATCCAAAAGTATTAATCTTTGAGAAACGCGCAGACTACAGCCCGGCACAGGTGAGAACCATTTTGGGCGCGGTGGATCTGACCAATGTTATTCATCTGACGCCCAGGGAGGCTTCTTCATATAAGAGTCTTTTGCTGCCAGATGAACGTCTGGCAGAGCAGCGCACCGAGGGCACGTGGTCAGAATTGTTCAATTACAACTGGCTGCAAAACAAGTATCCAGTTGTGGGACTGGCGATTTGGTATTTGTTCGTCTTTGTACTAGGTGTGCTGACATATCCCATTATCCGGTTAGTTATGCCAGGGCTAGGCGATAAGGGCTATCCATTGGCGCGCACACTGGGGCTTGTCATCCTAGCGTATGCACCTTGGTTGTTGGGATCGCTGGGGGTGTCTTATAGCAGGCTAACGATTGGGTTAGTATTTGCCGCCATAGCGGTGGCAGGTATCAGCTTAGGTTGGATGCGCAAGGACGAACTGCTCGAGGAGTGGAAATCCAACTGGCGACACTTCCTGATCGTCGAGGGCGTGTTCCTGTCTTTTTTTGTCTTCGACTTGCTGATCCGTTTGGGAAACCCGGATCTGTGGCATCCGTCCAAGGGTGGTGAGCGTCCAATGGACTTTTCATATTTCAATGCGGTCTTGAAGAGCACGGGGTTCCCTCCATACGATCCCTGGTTTGCGGGTGGGTACATCAACTATTATTACTACGGTTTTGTACTGGTTGGCACGCCGGTGAAGTTGCTCGGCATCGTACCTTCGATAGCATACAATTTTATTCTGCCGACGCTTTTTGCCCTTGTAGGGACCAGCATGTTTTCAATTGGATGGAACTTGTTAGGAGGCAAATCTCCGAAAGGGATAAGCGAAGGTTCTCCTATCAAAAACTTCAGTCCATTTGTGGCCGGCCTCGCCGCTGCCCTGCTGATGGTCGCTCTCGGAAATCTTGGTACCGTCCAGATGGTGTTCCAGGCGCTGGCACGGCTTGCTGCTCCGGGTGGTTCTATCACCGATGTAGACTTTTTTCAGCGTTTGGTATTTGCTGCTCAAGGACTTTACAAAACAATTGTCCAAGGAGTGGTAATGCCAATCGGGCGCGGGGAATGGTACTGGAATCCCAGCCGCGTTATCCCGCCCGGGCCGGGCAACGAAATTACCGAATTTCCACTTTTCACTTTCCTTTACAGTGATTTACATGCACACATGATCGTTATACCGCTGGCGTTGTTTGTGTTCGCCTGGGCGTTGGCAACAGTGAAGGCCCGTCGCACCTCGTTATTTTCACTTTCAATTGGCGCGCTTGTGATCGGCGCACTTTTCCCGGCAAATCTTTCGGACATGTATACATACTTGCCGGTTGCACTGACTGCGTTAGGTTATGCACTCTGGCGCGCTGACGAAATAGCAAGCATAGATTGGCTACCAAATCTATCTCCAACTACCAGGCGCGTGCTAGTCACCGTTCTGAATTTGACCATTTTGACCTTGCTCTCATTCTGGTTTTATGCCCCCTACCGCGCGGCATACAGTCAGGCCTATAGCAAACTGGAACCGTGGACAGCCACGCAAACCCCCATCTTGTCTTACCTTACTCACTGGGGTTTATTCCTGTTCATCATTTTCGCCTGGCTGGTATGGGAAACGCGCGAATGGATGGCAGCTACGCCGGTTTCTGCACTAGCCAAACTTAAGCCGTTCCAACTGCTGATCGAGGTGTTTTTGGCTGTCTTCCTGGTTACCATGCTGTATCTGGCTTATCGCAAGATTTGGGTAGGCTGGATTATCCTCCCAATGGGAGTGTGGGCCGGTGTGCTACTGTTACGCCCGGAGTTGGAGGATGCCAAGCGCCTGGTCTTGTTCTGGATTGGAACAGCGTTGCTCATCACTCTGGTGGTAGAGTTATTTACTGTGCGTGGCGATATTGGTCGTATGAATACCATTTTCAAATTCTATTTGCAGGCCTGGGCATTTCTGTCAATAAGCGCAGGAGCAGCTTTTGCATGGGTTTTATCTGCCATCCACATCTGGTTGCCGCGCTGGCGCAATATCTGGCAAACTATTTTAATCGTTCTTTTTGCATGCGCGGCGTTGTTCACCATCACAGCCACAACAGATAAAATCAGCGATCGTATCAACAAGGAAGCCCCGCATTCTCTCGATACGATGACCTACATGGCGCACGCCGAGTTTTGGGATAGCAGCGTAATGGACTTGAGTCAGGATTACCATGCCATCCGCTGGATGCAAGACAATGTTCAGGGCTCGCCGGTAATCGTAGAAACCAACTGTCCTGAATACCGATGGTGCTCGCGCTTCACCATCTACACCGGCCTGCCCGGTGTGGTCGGCTGGAACTGGCATCAGCGCCAGCAGCGTGCGTTCATACCGCCCAATCTAATCACCGATCGCGTGGAGGCAATCAACAATTTCTACACCACCTCCGATATCGTCTCAACGCGTGATTTCCTCACTAAATTCGACGTGCGCTACATCGTCGTTGGACAACTGGAACAAATCTATTATCCTGGCGATGGGCTGATAAAATTTGAACAGCATGATGGGACATTATGGAAAACCGTCTACCACGATGCACAGACTTCTATTTATGAGGTGCTCCCATGACCGAGCCAATTCTCCATATCGCATCAAACGAAGCCTGGCTTGCTGCCGAAAAAAACGGCACTTACCATACGGACAGTTTATCCACGGAAGGCTTCATCCACTGCTCCACCTCGTCCCAGATCGTAGATGTGGCAAACACCTTTTACCATGGCCAACATGGGCTGGTGCTACTGGTTATCGATCCTGGTAAACTGGAAGCAGAGTGCAAATGGGAGCTACCTGCCGAACCTGAACCGACCCATGCAGTAGAAGACGACTTGTTCCCACATGTATATGGACCACTCAAACTGGATGCTGTCATCAAGAAAATCTCATTTGAACCTGATGAAGATGGCTCCTTCACTCTTCCGGATGAATTGACCTAATTTTATGCTCTGGTTTTTCTCCTGGTACCTGACCCTTACATTGCTCGGAATGCTTGTTTTCCCCTTAGCATTTCGGCTCTTCCCGGCGCTAGCCGACCGAGGCTACAGCCTGTCTCGCGCAGTTGGACTCCTGATTTGGGGCTATACCTTTTGGTTGCTTACTTCACTGGGACTCTCACAAAACAACGCCGGTGGATTGCTTTTTGGGCTACTGGTTCTAATCGGTTTGAGTGTCTGGGCTTACCAATCGATTGAACGCAGACGGAGGGGGGAACAGGATCGCTTTGGCAATTTGTCCATATTGACTTCCTGGATCAGGCACAATCGACGCCTGGTTTTGAATGTAGAGATCCTTTTCTTCATTGCATTTGCATTTCTTGCCTTCGTCCGTGCCAGCAACCCCGAATTGACCAGCGCCGAGAAGCCGATGGAATTGATGTTCATCAATTCCATTCTACGCTCGCCCACCTTTCCCCCACGCGACGCCTGGCTTTCAGGCTATGCCATCTCATACTACTATTTCGGTTATGTGATGACCGCCATGCTCGCCAAGCTGACAGGTGTTCCTGGGAGCGCAGCACATAATCTTATGACGGCGCTGATCTTTGCACTGGGGGTAATTGGTTCTTACGGAATACTTTATAACTTGCTATCCCTGCGGCAAACATCAGATATCGCCAATAAATCAGACCTTCTTACCCGGCGTTCGTTTCTTGCCCCAATATTTTTCTTACTAGTCAGCAATATTGAAGGGTTCCTTGAAATTCTGCACCGCTTAGGTTTGTTCTGGACCGATAGCACATTAACTTTTTGGCAGTGGCTAAGAGATATTGATGTATGGAACATGATTTGGAGACCCGAGGTCACAACTTTCAATTTTTGGACATGGCTGGGAATCAAGGATCTGAATCTTCCGCCAGCCGAGCCGCTTGGGTGGATCCCAGAACGTTACCTATGGTGGTGGCGGGCTTCACGCGTTATTTCTGACTATGCCCTGGGTGGTGGATTCAAAGAGATCATCGATGAATTTCCTTTCTTTTCGTTTCTGCACGCAGACTTGCATCCGCACGTGTTGGCGATTCCTTTTGGCCTGTTGGCAATTGCAGCAGCGCTAAACTTGTTCCTTGACGGATGGCGTGGAGAGCTAAATCTGTTTGGCTTTCGAATACGCATCAACCTGATGGGTTTTGCATTCCTCGGTCTGCTTTTGGGAGGTCTGGCATTTCTCAACACATGGGACATTCTCATTGCTGCGGCGTTGGTCCTCGGGGCATATGTGCTGACGCGGGTTATGGATTCAGGTTGGGGCTGGGGGCGAGGCGAAGATATCTTAGTCTTTGGCTTGCCGCTTGGGATCCTATCAGTTTTACTGTATCTGCCGTTCTACGTGGGATTCTCCTCTCAATTAGGGGGCGTCTTACCCAACCTTGTCTATCCAACACGCGGAGCACACTTATGGGTAATGTTTGCTCCACTGTTATTGCCTTTATATGCCTATTTAATCTATCTCTGGCGAGGGGAAAGATTGCCTGGCAAATGGTGGCGGTCAATTGCCTATTCCCTGGGTTTAGTTCTGATTTTGTGGAGTATTTCGTGGTTGATCGGATGGTTCATCGAATTGACCGAACCAGATCTGGGAGCCTTATTCTTCCAACTCCAGGGGGTGACAGGGATGGGATCGTTGTTCGTGCAGGCTGGCCAGAAACGGCTCTTGTCCATTGGTAGCTTAATAACCCTGTTAGTGGTGTTGATCCCGGTATTGGCATTTTTGATCGCAGCTCGCAAAACGCAGATTAAAAAGAACAGTGATACTAACCATAGCCATGAATCTAATATTTTTGTTCTCCTGCTCATCACCCTCGGAGCGTTGCTGCTGATTGGACCAGAGTTCCTTTACCTGCGCGATCAGTTTGGCACGCGCATAAACACAGTCTTCAAATTTTATTATCAGACCTGGATGCTGTGGAGCCTGGCAGCAGCCTTTGGAGTTGCAACACTGATTGATAAGTTGAAAGGCTTCTGGAATAAAACTTTCGGATTGTTATTGTTCGGTTTATTGCTAGTTGGGCTAACGTATCCTGCCTTTGGATTGCTCAATCGGACCAATAACTTTAATCTGGAACAGGCTGCTGCAATCAGGAAATCTATCCGGGCTGCTGACGATTTCTTTATCCGCGAAGCTCTGCGAGATGAGTTAGCTTCCGTGTGGACACTGGATTACTTTGACAAGGTCCAACGTCAGAATCCGGACGAAGCCGCGGCGATACGCTGGCTGCAACATGCGCCGGATGGCGTTGTAGCTGAAGCTGTTGGAGGTAGTTACAGTGGTTATGCACGTATTTCCACTTACACGGGTTTACCTACCTTGTTAGGTTGGCCGGGACACGAATCGCAATGGCGCGGTGGACACGCAGAACAAGGCTCACGCCAAGGCGATGTCGAGACGTTATATTCCACAGGGAATTGGGAGACTGCAAATCAAATTATCTCTCGTTACGATATTCGTTATGTGTACGTAGGGGAATTGGAGCGCGCCGCATCTTTGCAGGAAGAAAAGTTCCAGCGTCATTTGCGGTTGGTTTTCCAGCAAGGAAACGTCGCGATTTACGAAGTGCCATAAACAGAAAAAAACTATCCCGCTCAAAAAAAGTGTTTTGATAAATCCACAAGGGTGAGCGTGAGTTTCTGACTATGGAAGCTTAAAGATAATAAGATTGTGGAAAATGGGGGATGGTTCAGTTGGTCATGAACTTTTAAACTAGTGGTTCTAGGTAAGTGCCCCGAATAGGGTATCACGCTCAGGAAATTTCCGTTTGCAGCGCATGGTTGGGCATATTGCCCCGCGCTCCTGTTTACTTCCAAACTGATTTTGCGACTCTTAAAAAATTTTCACCTAATATACCCCGAACAATCTCTTCACTGTAGCCTTTGCTTAGCAAGAGTTCAGTAAATTCCGGAAATTGCTCAGGCTCGACAAATGCTAAGTAATCCTTGATTTTATCAGGTGGAAATATTTCAGGATGACCTTCAATATAATCAATGAGTTCTTGTTTATCGATCACATAATCTAAGCCAAAACCAACGTGTTCATGACCAACCAAATTTATGACATATTCAATATGATCAACTATGATATTGCTTTTAGTGCCACCCAGAAAATCTCCGATTCCATTAATGCCGATAACACCGCCCGTTTTTGCACAAGAAATAATTTGTTCATCTGTGATATTGCGGGCATGATTACGCAAACCTTTTGGGTTTGAATGGGAAAAGATTACGGGGGCTGATGATGTTTCAAAAGCCTCCATTGTTGCAAGATATCCCATGTGAGACACATCAACAACCATTCCCACACGGTTCATTTCCCTGATTATCTCCTTGCCAAAATCTGTGAGACCTGTTTTGCCATCCATGCAACCGCCAGAAGCTCGGTTGTCTTTGTTGTAAGCCAAATGCATTTGACGAACACCGAGATCATAAAAAAAAGAAATGAGATTCAAATTTCCCATAAGGGGATCTGAACCTTCAAGATCAAAAGCAATGGCCAATTTGTTTGTTTTTTTTGCTTCCTGGATATCATTCACAGAAAGAGCTAGAATATATTCATTAGAATGTGATCTTATGTGTTTCCTGAAACAAGCGAGGACTTGGATTACGTTTTCTAAAGCATCCATATCCATGCCTATATTTATAGATACAAAATTGACGCCGCTGTCTTTGTATCTTTTTAATTCACTCAAATCAGAGTTTGAATTGAGCGGGAAGCATGCATGAGCGTCCCACACTAAAGATTGAGAATGCATTATTTGGGATTGTTTCGTAATCAAAATTATATGCCCACCGAAATGTTTACCTGCTTTGCGTTTTTACTCCCGATGAATTGTAGACCATCTACTAGCTTGGCAAAATATCGCCGCGTTGCCTCCTGCGTAGCAGGTCAGTTCCACACCGGGTTAGGTTTCTCTGCATCAGGATAGTTTCTTGACTGCGGCAGCCAGATTGTCGAGAGCGCTCTGAATAGTTTCTCGTGGACAGCTGATCGTCATTCGGGCAAACCCTGCCCCTTCTCTCCCAAACCAGTTTCCTGGACTGAGTGCTATCCGGGCTTCTTCTGCAAGAAATTTCCCTAACACTTTCGCATCTAAACCAAGTTCTCTAAAATCTAGCCAGACCAAAAACGTCCCTTCAGGTTCAATTAATGAAACTCTGATGGCATTTTTCTGTAAAAACTCTCTGATCAAATCAACATTTCCTTGAATGTAGACTAGCAGGGCGTCAAGCCATTCGGTGCCATCCCTATAAGCAACTTCCGTAGCAACTGAAGCAAATACATTAACCTTGTTGATTTGGTAACGATGAGCAAAGTCATGGAACTGATTACGGTATCTTTCGTTAGGGATAATCGTTATTGCATCAACCATGCCAGCAATATTGAATGTTTTGGCTGGTGAAATACAGGCAGCCCCATTTTGTGCGCTCTTTTTAGAGATATTCAGATAGGGGATATACTGATGAGGCGGAAAGACAAAATCACCATGAATCTCATCTGCAATGACAAAGACATCGTAACGCTCACAAATCTCCGCAACTTGTTCTAACTCTATTCCAGTCCAAACCCTGCCAACAGGATTATGTGGGTTACATAATATCAATACCTTGTTGTTCGGATCTGATGCTTTTATTTCCAGGTCATCAAAATCAATTTGGTATTGCCCATCTATTAATTTGAGAGGATTCTTGATGATTTTTCTGTTGTTGCTTTTTACGACCATTCGGAATTCAAAGAAAACAGGGGTTTGAAGAATAATCCCATCCCCTTCACTTGAATGTTGGTTAATCAAAATTGAAATGGCGTTCAAAATAGATGGACATGGTTCTATTTGTTGTTGATCTATTTTCCATCTATGCCTATTTTGATACCATGACTCAAGCGCAATGAAATAACTCTCTGGTTTAGATTCGTAGCCATAGATCCCATGCGCTACCCGTTTTTGTAAATGCTCTATCACGGCGGGAGGCGCTTTCAGATCCATATCAGCTACCGACATTGGAATCGCTTCTTCATTTCCGAAGTGCTCAGAAAGGAATGCCTTGCTCCACTTCATTGTTGGATATTGATTGCGATCAATATATTCATCAAAATTCATATTTTCTCATTCCCTTTGACTTGGAGGCAGAAACCTTACGAGGGCTTTATCAGCCTGGCGTATTCAATCCGAAACATTCTTTGCCCGTAACCAATCTTGAAAAATCGCGCCGCTTATCCTTGGGCGGCAGCCTGGTATGGGTGCAAGCGGGGTTGGGCAATTTTTCAGTTTACTTATCTTAGCACTTTTGTTAAAAGTCATTTGTTCTTGATACACCTTCCACTATTTTGCTAATAGAGTGAGCATACTTCCCACAATTATCCCAAGCACTCCAAATATTCGCATTTTTGAAACATGTTCACGTAATATCTTCCAGCCCAGAAATACTCCTACTACTAAACTGACTTGGCGTAATGCTCCAACGTAGATGGCTTTACTGAAACTTAAGGCCACCAGCACCAATAAATATGTAAATGTATTGAGAACTGCTACACCAACAATGGAACGCTTTTTTTGCTTCCATTCATGTTTTAGCTGGCGTGGTCTAAACCTAAAAGCTAATATACCACCATAAAATATGCTGGTTAGAAATGTATAACTATAAAAGTATACAAACGGATGGATATGGTGAACTGCCATTTTATCCCACACAGTATAGCAGGCAACGGTCCATGCAGCCAGTAACGCAAACAGGATTCCAGCATTTTTCGTCAGTTCCTTTCTCTGCTTCAGTAGATTGTCAGCATACATAAAGAAAACCCCAACAAGAATGAGGATGATTGACACCCAGCCTATTCGGTCAATAGTTTCCCCAAGAAAGATAAAAGCCACGACTGGTAAAAATAGTGTGCTGGATCGCGAAACCGGATAGGCAATTGACAAATCGATCCGTTTATAGGCTTGGGACAGAAAGAAATAATTTAAATAGACAAAGCACGCGGCAATAATTACAAAATACCAATACTTAAATATGAATCCTTCAACCTTCAATATCAGAAGAAACGGTATACAAAACAACAGGGCTTCTACTATTTTACTCAGGCCAATAAAAACATCTTTTTCTATCGCCTGTTTGGCTAAAAAATTCCAGTACGCGTGTGAAAATGAAGAAACAAACACTAAGATGAACGGTAGTATTTCCATATTTAAGTTTTATAACCCATCGGTTTAACGCCCGACTAGGGTTTATACGGCATCGTATTAGCAATACCCGTTTGTTTTTGCAAAGCTACATTATGGTAAAGAATATTTTATCCTAAGAAATCCCCCAATACCTGGGCGTGCAGTCTTTGACTATGGAAGCTTAGAGATTATTAGAGTATTGAAGATGGGGAATAATCAAGAAGATTCAAAAAGATAATTTATTGCAGGACTTTGCCCGTTTAGGTTGAATAACAGGCTGAATCGACAAGGGAAAAG